>JALHUP010000124.1 GCA_022866585.1 Candidatus Zixiibacteriota bacterium
AATGCAAAACTACACTTCGCCTGGGCCACGTGCCAATCACTTTGTGGCTGAGGCGAGGCGAAGCCCCTCGTAAAACCACGAATTGATTGGGTATTTTCGAGATTCGAGCATCGAACTTCCACAGCCGATACGAGCATCGACACCGTTAAACGATCTATGCATAAGCCAAACTACAGGTTACTCATCACCAGTTCTGTTACAGCACGAATATTTTTATTTAGGGGATACTCTGGGGGGATTCAGAAAAAGAGGATATGAGGACTATACCCACAGCCAAGATTTCGCTTGGGGTATAGAGGAATTAAAAAAGATCGCAACCCAATTTGTCACAGCTTTTATGTGTGCGGAAAGATTTCCCTGGAGATATCATCGAAGATTCATTGCCAAAAACTTGGAAGAGGACGGATGGAGGGTCATCCATATCTTAGATAAGGAGAGGACTTGGGAACCGAAAAAGTCGAAGATCCCGCCAGAGGCGGGGCTGAAAATCCCCGCGAAGCGGGAGAAGTAAAAATTAGCCGACCCGGTTATTTGAGCCTTTATCAAAACGGTGAGCTTTCTAAAAGGACTGACGCTTTATGGAAAAAGCTGGAATGTTGTGATATTTGCCCTCACAAATGTTCGGTTAATAGACTAAAGGATGAAAAAGGAATCTGTAAGACCGGAAAGAAGGCTAAAGTTTCAAGCTTTGGACCGCACTTTGGAGAGGAAAGTCCTTTGGTGGGCAGACACGGTTCGGGCACGATATTCTTGACCCATTGCAATTTATACTGCATTTTCTGCCAAAATTACGACATCAGCCATTTAGGAGAAGGGTATCTGGTTGACGAAGAGGGGATAGGGGAGATGATGCTTTCGTTACAAAATATGGGATGCCATAATATCAATTTCGTCACCCCTACTCACGTGATTCCGCAGATTGTAAAAGCTCTGTCTTTTACCATAGAGAAAGGATTGACTATCCCCTTGGTTTACAACTCCGGCGGATATGATTCTGTTTCGACTCTGGCGCTTTTGGATGGAATATTTGATATTTATATGCCCGATTTCAAATATTCAGACGATAGGATCGCTCAAAAATACTGCAATGCCTCCGATTATTCAGAGAAGACAAAACAGGCGATAAAGACGATGCACCAGCAGGTAGGGGATTTGATCTTAGATGAAAAAGGTATAGCCAAAAGAGGTTTGATCATAAGGCATCCGGCCCTCCCAGAAAATTTGGCTGGAACTTATGAAGTGATGAAGTTCATCGCCGAAGAGATCTCAAAGAACTCCTATGTCAACTTAATGGATCAATATCGTCCCTGCTATAAGGCAAACGATTTCCCGCCATTAGATAGAAGAATAACCCAAGATGAATTTGTCCAAACCATCAAAATCGTTCGTAGCTTTGGAATAAAAAGATTGGACGGTTTAGAACATTTTCTGTGATAGCTAAGGCCGCAAGAATTAAAAAGACGCAGAGCCCCGTAAAGGCGGGATCTCCACTTCGTTACGACAAGCTCTGCTACTCCTAATATGGTAATCTGATCATTTCGGAGTAGCGAGACTTGTCTCGCGCTGAATTTCTTCCTGAAATGTGGGTGAGTTTGATGAAGAAAATCTACCAACACAGTTGGGATGTCTCCATAGAAGAAGCTAAAAAAATTCAAGAAGAGCTTTCTCGCTTTGTCATGACCAAAGATGAGTTTAAAAAAACAGAGAAGGTTTCAGGAGTAGGAGTAATTTTTTCAAAAGATGAAGATAAAGTCTCAGTTGCCTGTGTAAATTTTTCCTTTCCCCAATTGCAAATCTTAGATCAGACGGTAGAGAGGGAAAGTTACGATTTTCCTTACACCCCGGGTTTGTTTGCTTTTAGTGTTGGACCGGCAATTTTATCTGCTCTAAACAAAATCGAAAAACCAGACCTTATCATTTTTCCTGGAAGAGGAATCGATCATCCCAGAAAATTGGGATTGGCAAGTCATCTGGGAGTGTTGCTTGATCTTCCTACGATCGCCTGCTCCAAAAAACCTCTGTGGAAAAATCATCCTGAACCGTCTATGAAGAAAGGTGCGTATGTGTTTATCGAGAGAGAAAACAAAGAGCTTATCGGAGCGGTGCTCAGGACAAAAGATAGTGCAAAACCGATTTTCGTCACGCCAGGTCACAAAATCTCTATTCAAACCGCACTAAAAATAATTCTTCAATGCAGTCCAAGATACAGGATTCCTGAACCTTTAAGGCAAGCTCACATTTTGGCAAAAAAATGGCAGTAAACAGATAAAAAGCCAGTGATCATATTGTCGTTCAATAGACTTTTTCTTACAAAGAGAGGAGGGGTGGGTAGCCTTCCATATGGACGGGGTGGGGGTTGAAAAAGTGGAGAAACCCTACAATCCGATTTTATCCTTGACAAAAGGTAACTTTTCCGTATTTTACTTGAGGCTTTGGGGTATTCGAAGTCTTTATCATGGTTCTTGGTAAAGGTTTTCACCATGAACCACGAACAACGAACCGATAACAGATTTTCTGGGGCCGTAGTTCAGTTGGGAGAACGTTTGACTGGCAGTCAAAAGGTCAGGGGTTCGAGCCCCCTCGGCTCCATTTTTAATTTTCGAAGAAACCACTATGAAATTTATTAGTTTTCTTAGAGCGTAGTTCAGCACGAATTCTGTGTCTTGAGATTGGGAGAATGTCCCGATAGCAATCGGGAAGGTCACCCCGCCAAAGGCGGGGTCGGCTCCATTGAATTGAAGTAAGATTAAAAATCCCCTTGCTTGCAAACCAAGGGGATTTTTTAATGAATGAAAAAAATCGTCTGAATATCTGAAGGCAATGATTATTGAATTGAACGTTCCGATGAATTCCTTATGCTTTACTATGCCGGAGGCCGGAATCGAACCGGCACGCCCATAAAATGAGCATGGGATTTTAAGTCCCAGGCGTCTACCTATTCCGCCACTCCGGCGCGCGTGAAATCAGTTAATAGTTCATGGTTCATAGTTCATGGTCCACCCAACCACACCCCACAAGACAATTTAGAGTTTACGATACTTTTGGAGGAGGTTATTCACCCACGCCTGAATTTTTTCCTCTTTTCCTTGTCAATTTTCTCGGTAGCATATTGAATGATCAGCCGGGGTGCCTGATCTTTCCACTCGTATAAAAAATCTTCCACCTTCTGGGGTGACTTTTTCCACGTCTCTCTCAAAAGCCAACCGACTCCCTGTTGAACTACTTTTTCTTGATCTAAAATCAATTTCCGTGCAACCTGCAAAGCTTGTGGGACACTTCCACTTTTAGAAAAATCTTTAATCAATGTCACCGCCGCTGCGCGCCTTTTCCATCGATGCGGGGAATTTGCCCAAACACGCAGATCCTTAAACTCAATTACCTTATCTATCAGGAATGAATATAAGATGACGTGAGAGGCGACATCGGAATGAGCCCAGTTGGTGATATATTTCTCAAACCATTTACCCATGGTGCTAAATAACTTCTCATCATATTGTTGTCTCAATCTAACCATAAACTGGATAGCGATGCCTCCTTCTTCATACTTGCCTGAACTCATAAGATGATCACATAAGATCAACAGCTCCTTCTGACTTAGTTCTTTTTGGCAAGTATTGAACCACTCATCTATTTTGGGAGTTATTTTTTCAAAAGCTACTCCATACGGGTCGTATCCCTCCTTAAAATAACGAGAATACTTCTTGATGACAGACTCATCCGCATTCTCTTTTAAGAATCGCCGGATATCTTTTTCTATTTTTTGTATCATTTTAAGCCTTTTCCACTAGCTACGAGCCACGAGTTACGAACTGCCTTTGGGTGGCGGTTTTGTAGACTATGAACTATGAACCATGAGCCACGAACTGAATTAAAAAGGCGGCTTCCGGATTTGAACCGGAGAATGGAGGTTTTGCAGACCTCTGCCTTCCCACTTGGCTAAGCCGCCAGGAGTCCTCACCAAAGGTGAGAATAGTTAATAGCAAATAAACAATGGTTCATAGTAAGCCCACATAATAAACTAACTTCCCTCCGCAATTAAGGTTTTGCTATGAACCATTAACCGTGAACTATAATCCAGAATTCGTCCGCAGGACGAATTCTGGAGCGGGAAACGGGGTTCGAACCCGCGACCCTCACCTTGGCAAGGTGATGCTCTAGCCAACTGAGCTATTCCCGCTTCACAAGCTCGTTTCAAAAATAATATATATTTCCAGCTAAACTTGTCAACACTTTTTTTCTAACGCTTCTTAAGACCGAAAAGCTCAGGATTATATTTAAGGATTTTTTCCTTTTCCTGGCCAGCATCCACCTGCATATTCTTTTTTTGGTAAATTTCTAATAAGCAATAGTGTGCATCCACACAATAATCGTCTATTTCAATAGCTTTTTTCAGGTAATTCTCACTTTGCGAATAATCGTTTAACAAATGGTATTGTTCTCCCATAAACTCATACACCCAAGCAAAATCACTTGGACCGATTTGGGCGACCTTTTTTGACTTCTCGATTGCACCTCGGTAGTCACCCACATCATGAAGATTTAAAGCATCATTGTATAGATTCACAAACTCTATCTCTTTAAAAATTTGGTTTTCTTTCTGATATACCCCTTTCCTTTTAAAGATCGCATATAATACATTTCCTTTACGAAAACCGATGACGTAATAGTTTTCTCTAAATTTTGAGTTTAAGAAAAGAGCTCTCTCTGC
>JALHUP010000125.1 GCA_022866585.1 Candidatus Zixiibacteriota bacterium
ATGGTTATAATTCCCCAGAAGAGAGGCTATGATATCTGGACAAAAAAAGACCAAGGAGAGTTTGTGCTCAAGGGAAGATTGGGATTCAAGCCGGACATTTCCCTTTCGAGTTACTCCGGAAAGTTGGGTCAAAACAGAGGCTCAATTAAGTTCTCTTATGAAATACCGGGCTTGATATTCACAGACTACGATAAAGATGGGAAAAAGGATATCCTTATGTTAGATAAAGACAAAATGTATGTTTTTCTCTCAAAAGAGGATGGTTTTTTCCAAGAACAGGCTGATAAGATAGTTGCCCTGAAATCAAAAGGCAAGGAAGAAAAACAAGAGTTTGAGATTGATGATATCAATGGAGATGGGGTGTTAGATTTGATTCTAAATGAATCAAAGGGAGATTTGGAAAAGGGGTCGAAAACAAAGATAAGCATATATATGGGCAAAGAAGCAGAAGGATTCCAGATAGGTTCGCCGCATCAAATTATCTCTTCTGAAAAAGAGGCATCCGATGTTTTGCTTTGCGATTTGAATAAGGACGGCAAAAAAGAGATGATTATGCTCAACATGGGGTTCAGCTTAGGCTCTATGATAAAGGTTTTATTGACCAAGAGCATAAAATTTAATTTATACGTCCGTAGCTTAGGAGCAAAAGACCTCTATCCCAAGGAACCCAACCGCAAGCTGAATTTGGGCCTGAAAGTATCCTTTTCTGAGGAGTCCAATCAACCTTCAGAGATGGGGGAAGATGACTTTTCAGGAGATTTCAATGGGGATGGTCTAACCGATTTCTTTTATGCGGCTGGTGACAACGTCCTGAAGTTTTTCTTAGGGAGAAAAGGAGATTTTTTTGCAGACAAGCCACAGTATGAAATGGGCATAGAGATTCCGGCTGGACGACATAAGATAATTGATTTAAATAACGACGGTAAGAGCGACATAATTTTCAGCTTTGAAAAGAAGGATCTGAAAGACAAAATAGTTGTTCTTTTTTCCAACATGTGAAAAGCTTTCTTAAGAAGGCAGATAAAGGTTAAGTTCCAACTGACCTTAGTCGGGTTACTACCATAATCCCTTTGAATCCCCCTTTTATAAAGGGGGAATTAAAGGGGGATTAAGAAGTGAAATTATGTTACCTCTTTTGGCACAGACATCCTTGTCCGTGACGCTCTATGGGTAACGGATTCACCGTGAACGGACAGGGTCTCCATTAGCGACAAGAGAAGAAAAAATGATAGAAAAGATTACTGGAAGGGTTTGGAAACTTGGGGATAATATCGATACGGACGTGAAGCTGTCCCCTCTCCCCTGGTGGGAGAGGGTTAGGGTGAGGGGGATCAAGTAGACAGAGATTCGACCTTATCAACATTGATTCTTTAAAGCTATCAAACAAAGAGCGAACAAAAAATGATAGAAAAGATCAGCGGAAGAGTTTGGAAACTGGGGGACAACATAGATACGGACGTGATCTATCCGGGCAAATATCTCCCCATCATAGATGCCCCTGAAATGGCTCATCACGCTTTGGAAGGTTTAGAAGTCGAGTTTCCCAAAAAGATTCAAAAGGGGGACATAATCGTAGCGGGAGCCAATTTTGGCTGTGGCAGTTCGCGGGAGCAAGCCGCCACCTCGCTGAAATATGCGGGAATTTCCTGTGTGGTGGCAAAATCCTTTTCCCGTATATTTTTCAGAAATGCCATCAATCAAGGCTTGGCTCTGGTTCAATCCAAAGAGGCTTGTGATGTAATAAACCAGGGGGAAGTCATTACCATCAATTTCGCAGGCGGTGAGATTTTAACCCCCCATCAAAAACTTTCCTTCCCTCCTCTGCCCCAATTTGTGATGGGAATCTTAGAAGACGGTGGCTTAATCCAGCACGTGAAGAAGAGCCTGAAACTAAAGCAGTAAAAAGTATCTCATTTTCCGTTGGTGAAAAACACCAACGGGAAGCAAGAAAATGATTTCATCCGTTCTATCCGTTTA
>JALHUP010000020.1 GCA_022866585.1 Candidatus Zixiibacteriota bacterium
GTCATAAATCTGAGAAGACTTCCTTTATATGTTTTATTTCTCTTATTAGGTCTTTCCATCTATCTTTATCTTCCAATTCGCTCCCTCTCGAATCCGGTTTTAGCCTGGGGAAACACCCGATCTATATCCGGATCAGCTTCCTCCGTCCTTGCTTTTGAATCTTTAAAGAATTTGAATTTTGATTTTCTTTCAAACATTGGAGAGAAGACCTCTGGGATAATTTGTCTTTTCTATGACCAGCTGACTTTGGTGTGTTTCTTGATAAGTCTTTTGGGTATGATCTTTTTGGCAAGACATGGTAAGAGAATTTTGATTTTTCTTTTACTTTTGATCGTGGGTAATTGTGCCTCCGTTATATTTATCACCGCCGAGTTCATCTCCACCAACCCCGACCTTCATGGATATTTGCTTTTTTCCATTTTCTCTTTGGCTTTGCTATATGGTTTGGGGACCTTTTTCCTCATGGATAAAATCGGAAATCGGTCATCCTTCATTCGTCATTCTTCATTCGTCATTTTTTTGTTTATTTCTTTTATTCCTTTGTCCAAACATTTCGCATATGCGAATTTATCCAACAACCGGCTTGCCTATAATTACGGTTACAATACTATTCAGGATCTGGATTCAAATTCTGTTCTCTTTGTGGACAACGTGAACTTGAATTTTATCTTAAGAGAGCTTCAGTATGCTGAAAAGATCAAAAGAGATGTGAAGATTATAGATCGGGGACTTTTAACTTTCGACTGGTATGCCGATCAAAAGAGAAAAGAATTAAAAGATCTTCTTTCGGGCATTCCAGATCAGCTTTCAGGCGATGGCCTTTTCCATGCTATTTCAAAAAAATGCTTAGAACAGAATATACCAACTTACATGGAGTTTACCGAAAGAGATTCGAGTTTAGTGAATTACCTTATCCCATCAGGTTATGTTTTCAAACTGAGCAAAAAACGAATAAATCGAATTGGTGAAGAAATTCTATTATGCCAGAGAAAATGGGAAAAGGATGTATTCTTCGATTTAAATAGCGATAATTTTCAAAAAGACCCAGATGCCCAAAGGGTTTTTGCCCTTTCGCTTTACCGCCTGGGTCTTTTTTATGAAAAAAAGGGAATGGCCTCTTACGCCTTAGAAAGATTTGAACAGGTCAAAAAAATTGATCCGTACAATGAAGAGCTCACTTTTAAAATCGAAGAACTGAGGAAGACTCAAAGATTTTCGGAGAGCACAAATTCTAATTTGGCTTTTTGACCTTCCCCCAAATCTAATCTCTTCATGGAGAGGGGAAGAAGACGAGGCATTGCATTTTGCAAAACATCGGGTAAAATCATTGTTATTTGTATGGTGCTCAATATCTGATCAAAAACCTTTTACCTTATCTCCAAAGGACTTAACCAAAATTTGGCGAAACAGCACGCTTTTTGCGTGTTAGATACGTGCTAAATCTTGAGGAAAGCTTATGAATTTAAAAAAACATAATAAAGGAAATGGTTTTACCTTAATCGAGCTCATGATCGTAGTGACGATCATCGGCATTCTGGCGGCTATGGCTATTCCTCGCTTCATGCGTGCTACGGCCAAGGCAAAACAGACAGAAGCAAAATCTGTCTTGAAACAGATATACGTCATGGAAAGTGCTTATTTCCAGGAGAAGGAGTGCTATTATCCTAGCGACGGTAGTTCTGTCACCCTCCAGCCGGGGGTGAACATGCCCCCATTGTGTATAGAGATAATGGTTCCGGCCTACTATAGCTACACGCTTACAGGAACAGCAACCACTTTTTCCGCTACCGCGGGATCAAAAAAGGCAACCGGGCTGGATGACGATCCTACTCTGGATGTTTGGATCATTGATGATAACGGGGTTCTAATTTGTCTCAGCGATGATTCTAGTGACTAACTGCATTATAAGATTTCAATCTTTGCATTTTGCAAAAAATCAAGCGAAATACTCAACCCAATTCAGGTTAAAACAGAGTGGTTAAATTTTGAGCTACGGGATAATCAACATATAAATCAGTAACTTAAAAGAAAGAGAGTAAAGAGAAAA
>JALHUP010000126.1 GCA_022866585.1 Candidatus Zixiibacteriota bacterium
GGCGGGGAGCCCTTCAGGGTGAACCCCGCTTACGCGGGACTATGTTATTGTGGTTTAACGACGCAATCGCGTAGGGCGGGCTCTTAGCCCGCCGTATTTCACTTTTTCACAGATATCATTAATTTTGCTTGACAAAAAAAATTCTGTGACAATAATTTATATTCAAACCTTACGATGAAAGTCGAGGGACAAAGCTCACAATGAATCTTTTGCAAATTTTAGATCAGTTCAAGACAGATAATTATATCAAAGATTGTATCTCCCATTGGGAGGTAATCCCTCCAAAAGAAGCTATCTTTTCGGAATTTCCCCAAGGAATCGAGACAAGGATCAAATCGGTATTAGAAAAAAGAGGGATCAGAAAACTTTATTCTCATCAAGCCTCAGCCATTGAAAATATATTTTCCGGCAAAAACGTGGTGATCGTCACCCCTACCGCTTCCGGCAAGACCTTATGTTATAACCTTCCCGTGGTCAACAAAATTCTGGAAAAACCTGAAAGCAGAGCTTTATATCTTTTTCCCACCAAGGCTTTGTCCCAAGATCAGGTGGCGGAGCTTCATCAATTGATAACTGATTTAGACTCCGATATAAAAACTTATACCTTCGATGGGGACACGCCTCGTTCGGCCCGAATCGCCATCCGCACTGCCGGGCATATCGTGGTGACCAATCCGGATATGCTTCACACCGGGATTCTGCCTCATCACACTCGCTGGATTAAACTTTTCGAGAATTTGAAATTTGTGGTTATCGATGAGATCCATCACTATCGGGGAGTTTTCGGCAGTCACTTGGCTAATGTGATAAGAAGGTTGAAAAGAATATGTAGATTTTACGGCTCTGATCCGCAATTTATCTGTTGTTCCGCCACCATCGCCAATCCTTTGGAGTTGACCCAAAAGATCATCGAGGAAGAGGTGGTTTTGATAGATAATAATGGCGCTCCCTCCGGGGAAAAACATTTCATTCTTTACAACCCTCCCGTTATAAACAGAGAGTTGGGGATCAGAAAATCTTATATTAACGAATCCCAAAGAATAGCGGCCAAATTTTTGGAGAATGATATTCAAACTATAATCTTTGCCAGATCGAGATTAAGAGTGGAGGTTCTGTTAACCTATCTATCCGATGTTATGAAAAAAATGAAAAAATCGCCGGACTCGTTGAGGGGTTATCGAGGTGGTTACCTTCCGCTCCAGAGGAGGGAGATAGAAAAAGGCTTAAGGGAGGGGAAAATCAGAGGGGTAGTTTCCACCAATGCTTTAGAGCTGGGGATTGACATCGGACAATTGGACGTCTGCGTGATGGCGGGATACCCAGGAAATATCGCCTCCACCTGGCAACAGGCAGGAAGGGCCGGGAGAAGAACAGACGTTTCCGTGGCAATTTTGGTGGCGAATAGCTCGCCTTTGGATCAATATATAATCAATCATCCGGATTATTTCTTCAGCCAATCACCGGAGTCCGGCATAGTTGATCCTAATAATTTAATCATTTTAGTTAGCCACCTTAAGTGCGCCGCCTTTGAGCTTCCTTTTTCAGATGGGGATAAATTCGGGGTGGATGCCACCGAAAAAATCTTAGCCCACCTGGAGGAAAACAGAATTTTACATCATGTGGATGGAAAATGGCACTGGACCGCTGAAATCTACCCGGCAGAAAAGGTAAGCTTAAGGAGTGCCTCTCCGGAAAATTTCGTAATTTTGGATTCCAC
>JALHUP010000127.1 GCA_022866585.1 Candidatus Zixiibacteriota bacterium
CTAAATTGTTATAATTTTTGCTTATCTCTACTATGTGTGATAAGGTCTCCTCATCCAGGGGGGCACGTCCCAAATTGGTATGAAGGATCACACCAGTGGCATTGATCACCGGTTGGAGGAGGTCGCTGGTTTTTTCGTCAACAGTTTGGCTTACTTTTTCGATTATCCGGTCGAAGGAAATATCTTGAGGATTTTCCTTGATTTGTTCTCTTATCGACAAAAGCGTCTCCCTTACTGCTTCACTTACCAGAGGATGTGAATATTTTTCGATTTTGTCCTTTAACTTTTCCGATTCTAAGATTTTTTCGACGCTGGGAAGCTGTCTTAACTTCTCCTGGATCAGTTTTTCACTTGGATTCTGCATCTTCTGTCCTCGATTATTTCGCCGATGACCACCGGATTAGGGACTCCTTTGGAGATTAGTCTATCCAAAAGTTTTTTTTCTTTTTCTTTCGGCACCGAGATTAAAAGTCCCCCAGAGGTTTGGGCATCGGATAGAATCAATTTTGCCTCCTTCTTGATTTCACCCTCCCAGTCGACCTTCTGTTCAATAAACTTAAGATTTGCCAAAGTCCCACCCGGAACTATTTTTCTTTTTGCCAGCTCCCAGACAAAATCTATAACTGGAACTTTTGATAAAAAGATTTTTGCCCCAACTTTTGAAGCCTGGACCAGCTCGCGCAGATGCCCTAAAAGCCCGTAACCGGTAATATCTGTGCAAGCATTGATGCCCACAGAAAGCATTGCCTCTGAGGCAGATTTATTTAGAAAAGTCATTATCTTCACCGCTTCGGCTACCCACTTTTCCTCGACTTGTTCTTTTTTAATAGCCGTGGTTATTATCCCAATCCCTAATGGTTTGGTCAATACTAAAGAATCTCCCACTTTAGCTGTAGCATTAGTTACTATCTTATCCGGATGAATCGTTCCCGTCACTGCCATCCCATAGATTGGCTCCTTGGTCTTAATAGTATGACCTCCTATTATAACCACATCCGCCTCAGAAGCCTTATCCGCGCCTCCTCTTAAAATCTCGTCCAGAACCGACAAAGAAAGGCTTTGGGGAGGATAACCTACGATATTCAATGCGGACAAGGGTTTTCCGCCCATAGCATAAATATCGCTTAAGGCGTTAGCCGCGGCTATTGCTCCGAAATCATAAGGGTCATCCACCACCGGCGGAAAAAAATCCACCGTTTGGACCAAAGCCAGATCGTCCCTTATCTTGTAAACACCAGCATCATCCGCCAAGTTGAAACCCACCAAAACGTTCGGGTTTTTCGTTTTAGGTAAATGACCCAGAACCTGGGTCAGGTCCTCCGGACCACACTTTGCCGCTCACCCAGAACTCGACGCTAAACTGGTCAATCTGATTTTTTCTTTTGAATCCATCGTGTATCCCCTTAGAAGCTCAAGAATTTAATCCTGAAAAATCTAAAAAATTTCTGTCCACTGCTACAAATTGAAACTAAATATTTTTCAGAAACTCGGCTTCATCTATCTCTGCATCCTTCAAAGCATCCTTTAGAGTCCATCTATCAATTTCTTTATGATCCGGAAATACAATCACCATTCCGTCGAAGCGTTGCATTTTTACATGACTTCCCTTACGGTGCACCCTTCAAACCCCATCCTCTTTAATGCCGCTATCACCTGACGACCGGAAAGAAGCGGTAATTTGGGCTTCATAAACTTAGCTCACAAAGCTTATGTCTTTCGTCTTCGATAAGCTCCTTCGGGTTCGGTTCTAAATATAGCTCTATCGCTTCCCGAATATTCTTTAAAGCCTCTTCTTCTGTTTTGCCTTGAGACCAACATCCTTTCAGAGGCGGACAATGAGCAACGATAAAACCATCTAACCCTTTTTCTAATACTATCTTTAGCTTCATAAATATCTCCTTTGGCTTCATATCTGTCAACCAGCCTTATCTTCCTACTTTGTATTTCTTTTTAAAATCTTCGAAGGAAGTAAAGTTACCTCTTTCTATTTGTTTTTTTGTTCTTCCTTGAGTTCCTTTGGCAGGTTAGGATTTTGGGTCAACAGCTGAATAGTCTCCTTCATGCTTTCATATTCCTCTAATGAAATTATGACCATTGGTTTATTGCTTTTTATGGTGATAGTATCCATTTACAACCTCCTGCAATTCTAATGAACTCCACTTGTTGGTCAAGGGTGCCCTCACCCTTGACCTTTAGTGGAGTGAGGTGTGGGCATCCCGCTCAAACAAGCAATAAAAAGACTCCATTTATTGTAAATTTTGGCGGAAGGGGTGGGAATCGAACCCACCTCCCCCGGACGAACCGAGGGGACTACGGATTTGAAGTCCGCGAGGACCACCAGATCCTATCCGCTTCCGTCATTTAAAATATAATATAAATTTTCCTTTTGGCAAATTTTTTATTTAGGACGGATATTGGAGTATCAAGCTTCAGCTTGATCTTAATTTCCCTATGAAGTAAGATGCAGGAAGTTTCACTTCTAACTTCTAACTTCTTACTTCCCACTTCTAATTAAGTCCGGCTTGCTTTTCCATCTGTCATGCATCCATAGCCATTGAGACGGATATTCTCTGATTATGGATTCCAAAACCTTGGTGTATTTTTGCGTGGTTTCAATTATATCTTTTTCCTTATTTCCGGATGTGGCAAGTTCTATCGGCTCTTTGACTATGATCTTATATTTATCATCCTTCTCTCTGACTATTGCCATAGGAACAATGGGCGATTGAGTCTTGTAAGCCAAAAGGACAGGTCCCACCGGAGTGCGGGCAGGTCTTCCAAAGAAATCTACAAAAACCCCTCTGACCTTGCTCGAATCCTGATCAGCCAACACCCCTAAAGCCCTCCCCGACCGCAGGGCTTTGATAACTTGCTTCACAGAAGCAGATGAGGGAATATTTTCCAAACCCACACTTTCCCGGCTTTTTACCAAAAGAGCATCTAGCCTTGGATCATAAAGTTCCCGACCGATCACCGAGAGTTTGTAACCTTTAAGCGAAAAATAAGCGGCTAAAAGCTCAAAGTTTCCAATATGCCCGGTCAAAGGGATAACTCCTTTGCCCATTTTGTAAGCATTATCAAAATATTCTAATCCTTCGATTTTGGTTATTTCTTCGATCTTTTCCCATTTCATGTTTTTCAGGCGGACCGCATCCGCCACGTTTTTACCCACATTCTCGAAAACTAGCCGGGCTAATTTTTTGAGTTCCCTTTCATCTTTTTCTTCACCGAAAGCTATGTTCAGATTATTCTGGGTTCTTTTTCTTGCATCAGCTATAATGAAGTATGTTAACTTTCCCAAAAATCCCCCCAAAGAGATTGAGGACTTGCGTGGTAGGAAATTTAAAACGAAGATAATGGAGGTGATGAATTTATAGAGCAACCAATTCTTTACCCTTTTCTTTACAGGTTTGAAACTAAATCTTTGCATCTTGCAAACATCTTCTCATTACCTTGTCACCTTAAACCTTAGACCTTTCACCTTTGACCTTAGACCTTACACCACCCCCGCCTTTAAAATGTCATGCAGATGGACTATGCCGATTGGCTCTTTTTTTCCGTTGGTGATGATCAGGGAGGTGATGCTGTAGGATTCCATCATATTCAAAGCTTTTGCGGCCAGTTCATCTGCGTCGATGGTCTTGGGATTTTTGGTCATGGCCTCTCCGGCTTTTAAGTTGAATATCTCATCTGTTCTCTCCACCAATCTTCTTAAGTCTCCATCCGTAAAGATTCCCACCAGCTCACCTTTTTCATTAACCACGGTGGTGGTTCCCAGCCTTTTGGAGGTCATCTCCAGGATGACCTCTTTTATATTGGTTTCTTCTGACACGATGGGAATCTGATCCCCGGTATGCATGATATCCGAGACTCTCAAAATGAGCTTTCTTCCCAATGGTCCACCCGGATGAAGCAGGGCAAAATCTTCTGAGGAGAAATGCCTTTCCTCCAAAAGGGCAATGGCTAAGGCATCCCCCATCACCAAGGTGGCGGTGGTGCTGGAAGTAGGAATCAGATTATAAGGACAGGCTTCCTCATCCACAGAGACGTCAATTACCACATCGCTTTTTTCCGCCACCGGTGAGTGGGGATTCCCGGTAAGTGCGATGATGGGCACCGCCAATCTTTTGAAAACTGGAAAAAGCTGATAAAGCTC
>JALHUP010000128.1 GCA_022866585.1 Candidatus Zixiibacteriota bacterium
GATAATAGATGGCTTAGATGAGGAAGGTGTCCTACTAAGAGAATAGGCTCTCTCTCCTCTTCTATCCAGGATCTAATTAGCTGAGGATCAGCTAAAGGAGTAAGGTTCTCTATTTCCTTGATCTGGTCTTCTAAATGGAGATGCTCGGCGAAAATTTGGGCAGTTTCTCTGGCTCTAAGTTTGCCAGAATGAAAGATCTGAGCTACTCTTATTCCTACCCCAGCAATGTAGGAACTGATCAGAAAGACTTCCCTTCTTCCTCGAGAAGTAAGAGGACGATTAGCATCTTCCTCTTTAGGTTTGGCCTCTCCGTGTTGCACTAAATAAACTTCCATAATAGGAAAATAAGGCCTCCTTTCCCCGACTCCTCGTCGGGCATTTCTTATAACTACTGTATTTACGCAACAAATCTCGCGAGCCGATTAGAGAGCAATGAAAGATTTCGCTGGGGTATCATTGACTACGCCCTCACTACAGATAGAAGTTCTTCGGGAGACACATTAAGCTGGAGTCTCCGCTTTCGAAAGAAAGTATTTTGACTGTCCTGATTGATCAGATTTTTCTATAACTAATAGCCTCAATCTCGCAATAAAAAAAGAGATGAAACAACGATAATAACTACCCCAAAAAGTAGCCAGCTATATTCATAGTTTCCTTTTACATCAGCAATAAATCCGAAACCCAGAGGAGCCACAAGAATACCTGTTCTAATGAAGGACAGGGATAGCCCGGTTGCAATTCCCGCCTGTTTATCTCCCGCGAATTCTCCTATCATCACAAAATACACTCCCGACCAACTGAGCGCCAAAAAGCCCAAAAGAAATGAGAATACAAAAACTGTGACTGGACTTACTTGAGGAGTATTTAAAAAAAGACCAAAAAGCAGATACATGGTTCCTATAGCCAATCCTATTATGAAAAGACTTAGCCGTCTATCACCTCTAAATAACCTGTCGGAGACCCAGCCCCAACCTGTCAGGCCAATGATTCCTCCAAAATGGAGAGTGCCAAGCCCCAGGCCGGCAATTACCCGGCTCATATTTAGATCTTCAGAAAGAAAAACCGCAAAGTGAGAGATCACAGCTCCTTCCGAAACTCCAAATATTATGCCAAGAACACACACTCGAAATAAGGGCTTATTCACAAGAAGGGATAAAAGGTTGTCTTTAAACGATAGCTGCTTTCCCCTTTGGTTTTCAGAAATCTCAAGTATGCGGCTACTATTGTTCTGTTCTTGATAAAAATTGTACGCTAAAAGCCCGGTTAGCAGTGCAAAAGCCGCAGCAACCTGAACTGCTATCCGCCATCCAAGGCTTTCCCCCATTAACGGTAAGAGACTTGCCCCCGCTATACTTCCGAAACCGTACCCCGACTGCACTATTCCCATAGAAACCGCTCGCTTTTCTGGAGGAACAGCTATTACTACCCCTTTAATTACGGCAGGTGTTATGATGCTTAAACCTAGTCCTGCAAGAATCGCCATAAACAAAAGCACTTTGTATGAAGGAGACAGCCCATAGAGCATCAATATTAAGCTCATGCATCCGATTCCCAAAAGTAAGCTCTTTCTTGGCCCCAGCTTGTCCACAATACTGCCAGAAAAAACGGCAAGCACCGCGGCACTTACAAAAAAACTGGTCGAATAGTAACCGACTTGAACTCTAGTTAAAACAAATTCTTCGCGGACAAAGGGAAGTAAACCAAGAAAGCCATTTTGGCTAAGACCCATCGCAATATATGGCATGGAAAGCACGATGAGAATTCTCAATAAATCAGAATCTTTTTCTCGTTTCTCCCTTTTTCGAAATAATATCATCTTCTCACTTCTCCTATTCTTTTCAGTCTTGCTACTTAAAAAATTATTGTTCGAATTTTTTTCTTATCAATTATTACCAACTCTAACACATAGGTCTCCAAGATTAAATTCTTATTTTTTTTTACTGTTCACCTATTCTTCTTTGATTCCCCAAATGGACTTTTCTTTCACAGTAATAAAAATCATTCTTCCTATCATTTCCTGAGGTATAATTTGTCTTTTAGGTGTTGCACATTATAAACTCGTTATCGCCCAAACTAATTGACCGCCAAGATAAGTCTGTAATACTAAAAGTGAAGGTATTTTCTGGATAGGCAAATACAGCGGATTTTCTGATAATACCATAAAATCAGCCTGCATACCTTGCTTAATCTGTCCTTTGTTCTCATGTAAGGCATAAGAAGACCCTTCCGTAAATATTTTTAGTGCTTCCTTTATTTCAATCCTTTCTTTTCTTACCCAATCAGGTAGTTCCTTTCCTTCTAAATCCTTAGGTGAAACAGCAAAATAAATTCCCAAAAAAGGGTCAGCACTCGCTACCGGGCAATCTGAAGAACCGGCAATCTTTATCCCCTTCTCTACCACCCGCTTTAGCGGGTAAGCCAGTTGAATTCTCTCTCTGCCTAATCGTTTTTCTGCCCAAAGACTATCTGTGCTGACAAATATCGGCTGAATAACTGCTAGGACTTCCAGCTGCTTCATCTTTTTTAGAGTTTCCTCATTTACTAATTGAAGATGTTCTACCCGGTGTCTTAAAAATCTATTTCGGGTGCAAGATAAAGCATTTAAGGCATAAGTCAATGCTCTATCACCGATAGCATGAATAGATAACTGCATTCCCATTTCGTCTATTTGTTTAGCCAGATAGTTTAATTTTTCCGGTAGGATACGTAAAAGCCCGTAATTATTCGGGTCATTAGTATAGGGCTCATAAAGAGCACCGCTTGATGCCCCAAAGCTCCCATCCACAAAAAGCTTCAATCCGCGGACTTGTACCAAACCCAGACCATTTTTACTCATCTCCTTTACAATTCTTTCCTTTTCCTTAAAACAAACTTCATTAAGATAAACATGCACCCGCATTTTCAGATACCCTTTTTCTTCCATATCCCGATAAAAATCCAGGGTATCAAAATTAATTCCCATATCACTGACACTGGTCAAACCTTTGCGAAAAAACTCTTCCTGTACTTTTAACAAATTTTGCCGCATAGAATCTTTTATCCAGGAGTTATTTAAGATATCTTCGGTAGGCAGGGCTTTATCCACCAGTATTCCATTGGGTTGTCCATCTAAAAATCGGCCAATCTTTCCGCCTTCGGGATCTTTAGTATTCTGATTAATCCCCAAACGTCTTAAGACTTCAGAATTAACCACTCCGATGTGTTCATCAAAACGCAGAATAAAGATGGGGATTTCAGAAAAGATAGCATCCAAATCCTCTCGAGTAGGCATTCTTCCTTCCTGAAATTGTTCATGATCAAATCCCCACCCCATAATTAGTTCCCGGCCTATCCCCTTTTTCAACTTCTCCTGTACCGCTCTAATCGATTGGCAATCTCTTAGATTGATAGCTGAATAAAGGAGGGTGTACAAGGAAAGATGCAGGTGGGCGTCAGTAAAAGAGGGGAGTAAATAATTTTCTTTTAAATCATGTACTTCAGAAGAAGACTGATTTGAAATACCTAATTCGTCCTTATTTGCAATTGTCTGAATGATACCATCTTCAGCAATTAAAGACCAAAGACCTTTCTTGTCAGTTTGCTTAAAATTACTAAATAAAATACTTATAATTCATTCTCCTTCAATCTCTTAATAATATAACTCACTTTGTTCCTTCCATCTCGCTTATAAAGTCTGTTCCGGAGTTTATATTTTTCTTTTCTATTTATTTTTGTCATTATCTCACTTTTTCACATAATAAATTTTGATATATTATACACATATATTTTTAAAAATCTTTCAAAATAAATAATTAATGGGCATCTGGGAAATTCAAATCTGTATTATTGATAAATAGTATAATTAATTGTCAATGATAAAGATTTGACCCCATTTAGTTCGTAAATACGCCAGATAAAGCCATAACAAATTATAGTGCTTATAAGTGAGAACAATGAGTATAACAAGCTAAAAATATGTCTTGCTTACAAAAGCAGGAATCTGGGTATTATTTCTCTTGATCCTTCAGGACCAGGCTTCATAACTTTACATTTTTTTATTCTGTTTTCTTTTTAGCTTTTGTGAATTTGTGAAAGTCCTCAAATCTTATGAGTTTTCTGCTAAAAGTTATTAAATTGTTAACCCCATCTCCTTGAAGCATAATTAGTTATTTTCAAAAGAATATAGGTGTCTGTCCCTATTATTCCTATTATTCAGAAAAAGTTACCGAACTATTGAGCTAGTACAACCGCCCCCTGTATTTTTATTGTTTGGATAAATAC
>JALHUP010000129.1 GCA_022866585.1 Candidatus Zixiibacteriota bacterium
CTTGGTCCTCTCCCTTCCAGCCAATCGTGATCCGAAGTGTCATATTGTACCATCTGTCCCTCTCTAGGACAAGGCTCTCTCCACTGCCGATGCTTAGGGTGTCTTCTTTTCTTGGTATATGAACACCTCTCCAATAAGATCTGCCTTACCGATTCCCGCGAAACCCTAATCTTCTCCTCCTCATCCAGAAACTCTGACATGTGGGTCAGGTTAAAACCTCTATATTTTGTCTTATATAGATGGTCTATCTTATCTTTTATCTTCTCCGTAAGCCTAAGTGGAGCTTTCTTACCCTTGCTCCTGTGGATTTCTCCTTCTGCCCCTTCTTTCTCAACTCGGGCCTTTATCCGATATACCTGACGCTCGCTTAACCCTAAAATCCCTGCAGCCTCTTTAACCTTAAGATACCCTCCTCCTACCTCTGAAATTACTTTGTACCTCTCTGCTTCTTGCATTGTCAGGTTTAACACCCTAATCACCTCCTCTTGAGGAGATGATTATAACCTGACATTTCTTATTTGCAAACTACTGACATTATTATATTGCGAAGACACAAAAAAATGCTGACGACTCCTTTGGTCAGCATTTATCCTTTTAACCTTCTAACTTTCTAACCTTCAAACCTTCAAACCTTCAAACCTTCTAACCTATAACCTTAGGCACCTTAAAAAAACCATCCTTTTTTTGGTGATTGTAAAACATCTGACACCAATTATATTGGTGTGAATGGACATAAAGTCGTTTCATCTTATTGTTAGAAAAGAGAATATAGCCAGACGATTTTTGGCGAAGCGGTTGTGGAAAAACTACCGTCGTTTCTGCATAAGGTGTAAGAGCTATAAAGTCTATCGACTTTCGGATGGTCGGTTTCGTTGTAAGAGATGTGGCTATACCTATTTTGAATGGACTGGGAGATGGCTGGGTAAGCTGAAAATAAGTGCGATTGATTGGTTTTGGATCATCAAGCTGTTTGAGTTGGAGCTTTCCACCAGGAAGATTGCCAAACAGGTGAGTATAAGTTATCCTACAGTGCTGAAGGCGGTGGATTTGATTCGACGGAGCATAGTTACTGAAAGCAAGGGGGATCGTGATCTGATCGAAGGTGAAGTGGAGATGGACGAAGCCTATTTTGGAGGTAAGCGTAAAGGCAAACGTGGACGAGGTGCTGGTCACAAGATCCCTGTTTTCGGCATCCTGGAGAGGCAGGGAATAGTTCCGGTGGAGGTCTTGCCTAATGTTAGCGCTCAGTCTCTTTTGAATCTTACGGTTAAAAAAGTGCGTAGAGGGAACATAGTCTATACCGATAAGTTCCGAGGTTATGATGCCCTGATGTTCTGTGGTTATCGCCATCTTCGGATCGACCATGAAAAAGTCTTCTCCTCCGGCAAAGTCTACATCAATGGTCTGGAAGGTTTCTGGAGCTATGCTAAAGAAAGGCTGATTAAGCATCATGGAGTCTCTATTCAAAAATTTCCTTTGTATTTAAAAGAAATGGAGTTCAGATATAACCATAGGAACCAAAATATCTTTGAAATCTTAACTCAAAATCTTTGCAATTTTGTGTCAGATCCTTTATAATCACCAAATCTTTTTTCATCCTGTCAAGGACAAAAAGAGGTGGAGTTTCCCCATTTTTTCTATCCCTACCCCGCAGACTGAAAGTCTGCGGCTACCAACCACCCCTCATTCTATAAACTCCCCCTTGCCACAGAATACCTTAACTCTCCCAAATACCATGTATCAATCTTTAGACATTCCGAAATCAGCCCAAAACTACTTTCCACATGACAAATTATATATGTCCTTATCTATTGCTTACTTAGACCCCTCCTCTCCAAAATTTTGGGGAATGTCCAGCAAAAAGAGTTGTGGCATAATATTATCAAAGCCTAAAAATGGCGATTATATGAAATATGATCTTGAGAGGAATTGCTATGAAAAGAATTTTCTGTTAGTAAGATATTTCTTACAAAGGCTGGGAAACTGCTTGTTCCTTTTCATACAGAAGGTCACGCAAAAGCTCGTCCATCTTCTCGATGCGGAAGGGCTTGGCTAAATAGCCGTCTGCCCCCTCTTGCAAAGCTCTTTGCGGAGGATAACTTGAAGCAAAGCCTGTGATCAACACCACCGGAAGTTGAGGCACCATTTCCTTGATGTTTTTAAGCAAGGTTATCCCATCCATTTTGGGCATGCGAATGTCTGAAATCACTAAGTCGAAATCCTGAGTCTTCAACTGACCTAAAGCCATCTCCCCATCCTCCACCCCTATGGGGAAATAATCTAAACCGCTCAGGGTCTCGGAAAGCATGTTGCGTAAGATTTCATCATCTTCCACAATCAAAATTTTTTTGAGTTTGTAAGGTCTTTCCTCATCGGAATAGCCCTTAATCCCCAATATAGTTTGTATCAACTCCTCGATTTTGCCAATTCTGAAAGGCTTGACCAAAAAGCCGTCCGCTCCGCTCTCCAGAGCTTGATCTTTGGTATAGGTAAAGTTGTATCCGGTGATCATCAAGACCGGAATTTTGGGATTTTTGTTTTTGATATTTCTCAAAAGGGATAGTCCGTTCAGTTTGGGCATTTTGATGTCGGAGATCACCAGATCCGGTTTTTGCTCTTCCAAAAGAGCTAAAGCCTCCTCTCCATCTTTAGCCCCGATGGTGTTGTAGCCCAAAGCTGAAAGAGTATCCAAAAGCAGGATGCGAATTTTATCGTCGTCATCCACCACCAAAACTTTTGTCGTTCCGAATTTGGATTCTGAGGACTGATTCATAATTAACCTCTATACCAAACCTTTTTATTCGATCTCTCGCCTTAGGATGAGACACCATCTCTATTATCGAACTTTTCCCCAATTCCTTGAGCGTCCAATTCATCTAAATAGAAAATTTCGATGAACGAATACGCAATTAACCAGCTCTCCGTGGGATGTTATCATCCCACGGCATCACATGTTGGTTCGGGGTGCCCTCACCCCGAACCATAAGGTGACTCTCCAAGCCCGAGTTCACTGTTCACTTTCGTCACGGACACCTTACCCGTGACGCAAAGGAAAATGGTAACGGATGAGATTTATAATTCCCTTTTTGTAAAGGAGGATAAAGGGGGGATTTCCAGCTTCGAGAATCCATAAGCGAGCTTCGAATTGTGGTGAGCGGAGTCGAACCATACGAGCATCGACGCCGATTAACCACCCCTCCTTTTACCAAAACATCTACGCTCAGCTACATCTTATGAAACAACTCATGGGCTTTTTAACTTCGAATCAAGTCCCAAAGCTCTGCTTTTTTCTCTTCTAATTTCTCTTTTGTGTTTACCTCTATGTTGAGACGCAGAAGTGGCTCGGTGTTGGAAGGTCTTACGTTGAACCACCAATCGCCAAAATCGACTGTGACTCCGTCTAAATGGTCGATTTTACCAGAAGAATAAC
>JALHUP010000130.1 GCA_022866585.1 Candidatus Zixiibacteriota bacterium
CGGTATGGAGGTCGGGGAAGTTTTGGAAAAACTTAAAAAAAGAGGCGTTTTGGCCGTCCCCTTTGGAAAACACAAAATCCGATGTGTAACCCATCTGGATGTCAACCGAGATGATATTTACAAGGCGCTGGAGGTGTTCAAGCAGGTATTTGAAAATCCGTCAGCGGATTGAATAATTTGACATATCCAATTCTTTAGAGTGTCAAGCTTCAGCTTGACCTTTGATAGTTGTGTCAAGAGTTCTACTCTTCCGCCTTTGGTGGAATCCTGGTGGCTGGCGCTTTAAAAAGTGTCAGGACTGAGGTCCTGACACAACATAAATTATCTTTTCATAAGCGGTCCTGAACCAGTTTGTATGCTTTCAGCAGATGTGAATCCTGATGGAAAAATAGATGTCTCTGATGTGGTTTACTTGATCAACTATCTGTTTATAGGTGGACCGCCGCCTTGTTGTTAGTTCTAAAATAAGATAGAAACTCCGTAATGATGCCATAGCCCCGGTTCTAAAAAGAGCTGGGGCTTTTCATGTTGGTCGGAGGCTTCCTTTCTGGAGGGGTCTCTGTGAGGTAAGCAACAGCTCCTCAATATACATTATTGCACGCTCTATTTTTCTTGACAAAATAAGTTCTTAGCCTTATTATTAAATATAAAACTAAGCTTGTTTCTCGATTTGTGAATAAATGATAGGCACAGTTTTTTCCCATTATAAGATATTAGAGAAGATAGGCGAAGGGGGGATGGGTGTTGTCTATAAAGCAGAGGACACTAAACTCCAAAGGGTGGTCGCCTTAAAATTTTTGGGGGAGCAATTCGCCTCAGACGATGAGGCTAAAGCCCGGTTTTTCCGCGAAGCCCGGGCCGCCTCGGCACTAAATCATCAGAACATAATCACCATTTATGAGATTGATGAGTTTGAAGGCAAATGTTTCATCTCCATGGAGTTTGTCGAGGGGAGATCTATAAAAGGTCTTATAGGTCAAGAAGCTCTTTCAGTAAAAAAAACACTTAATATAGCCGTGCAAGTAGCGGAGGGACTTAAGGCCGCACATGAAAAAGGGATTGTCCATCGAGACCTTAAATCCGACAACATAATGCTGACGCCAGATGGGAAGGTTAAGATCGCCGATTTCGGATTGGCTGAGCTAAAAGGTGCCCCCAGCCTTACCAGTCAAGTGAGCATAATGGGGACTCTTCCTTATGCCTCGCCGGAGCAGCTTCAGGGAATCACCACAGATGAAAGAACCGACGTCTTTTCGTTTGGCGTGGTATTGTATGAGATGATAACAGGAAGGTTACCTTTCTGGAGTGAATATGAACAGGCGACCATTTATTCAATACTGAATGAAGATCCGGAGCCGGTGACAAAATTAAATAAGGAAATTCCCACAGAACTTGAAAAAATTATTGGAAAAGCTCTGGAGAAAAGAGCGGGGCAAAGATACCAATCTATGGTGGAAATTTTAGCCGATTTACGCAAGGCAGGAGAAGAGTATGAGCCAGGAGCACGTCGAAAAGCACCAGCCACCCCCTCTTTAGCGGTGCTTTATTTCGAGAATTTGGGGGAAAGCAGAGGAGATGACTACTTTGCCGCTGGAATGACCGAAGATATCATCACCGACCTTTCAAAGATAGACAAAATTAAGGTCCTCTCAAGGAGTGATGTGGTGCCTTACAGAGGGAAAACAGTGAGCGTAAAAGAGATAGGCAGGAATTTGAATGTCGATTACATCCTGGAAGGCTCAATTAGAAAAGCAGATAGCAGGTTAAGGATAACTGCGCAGCTTACACGAGCATCAGACGGATTTCATGTCTGGGCAGAAAGATTTGATCGGGAGCTCAAGGACGTTTTTGAAGTGCAGTCGGATGTTTCCCAAAACGTAGCTTCCGCGCTGAAGATCAAGCTCACCGTCAGTCAGATCGAGCGTATTGAAAAAAAGCCCACCATAAGCATTAAAGCCTATGATTATTATCTAAGAGGAAGAGATTATTATTGGAGACTGGGGAAAGAGGATCTCGAGATCGCCATACAGATGTATAAGAAGGCATTGGAGGTGGACCCTCAATATGCCTTAGCTTATGCGGGGCTGGCTGATGTTTATGTTTATAAATATGAAGCCTATTACGACAGATCGGTGCATCTTTTGAATCAAGCTGAAGAAGCAAGCAAAAGGGCGCTGGCTTTGGATTACGATTTGCC
>JALHUP010000131.1 GCA_022866585.1 Candidatus Zixiibacteriota bacterium
GCATTAGCCAGAAAGGTGATTTTTCAGATAGGTCGTTTTAATGTAGATGATTATGTGCAGGAATTAAAAACCACTGTGGGCAAGGAGCTTCTTAAAACGCATAAATGTTATGCTCCCCTGATTTTCAAGTTGTTAGAACGATTTCGTATCAAAGGTATGGCCCATATCACCGGCGGAGGGATTGAAGGGAATCTAAAGAGGATTCTTCCGAAAAATTGCGACGCCAAAATCAGAGTCGACTCTTGGAAAACTCCTCCGGTATTTAATTTCATTCAAGATATTGGTAATATTGAAACCCCGGAGATGTATAAGGTTTTTAACATGGGAATAGGCATGATCTTGGTGGTATCGAAAAATGAAGTTACAAAGATTTTGAGACATTTATCTAATATCAAACCCCAAGGCACAAAATTCGTGGAGACCGCCTTTCACATAGGCGAAATTTCGTCCGGGAAAGGTAAAGTGAAATTGCTCAATTTAAGATAAGAGGTCATTTGAAGCTAAACCAGAGTGCACCCCGCCTTTGTCGGAGCAGACACATAGAAGGTCAAGGGTCACGGAGACTCATCTGGGAGGATACCCTTCCCCGCAACGGTTAAACTCCTTTTCTAAAGAGTATTAATGAACTCGAAGTGATCAACAAAACCACCAATATGATTGCTCCTATACGGTCCAAGAAAGGAACTTGATGCGACAATGGTGGATAGAATCCTATGGAGACGGGACCATTGCCTACCAAGTATGTTTCCAACAAAGTTCCCGATGAATTCAATAGGGTGACATCATCCGCGTCGAAATTGCAGGTGAAGACTTTAGAATCCGGAAAAGCAGATACAGCGATCACTCCACTGTGGGTGGTGATGGGGTTTGACGCTCCCCGTAGCATGGTGTCGGCATGGGAATCGAATGTGTAAACCAAGCCTGGATTCGGACGCCAACCTCCAGCCGCTAAATAGCCTATCCCATCAAATCCTATTGAAATAATGCCGGGACTCCCTCCAGTAGCTATGCTGTCTATAACACTGTTGGTTGTTGGGTTAATGCGATAGATCTTTCCAAAAACCGACCAGTAGTTTCCCGTACACATCACATTTAACTCCCCTTCTGGGTCCATGGCCAAGTATTGCGGATTGAGTCCCACGGGTATGCTGTCCAGAACCACATCGTTCTGCACGTCAAAAACGTAAACTTTCCCAGCAATATAGCGGTAAGCTTTAACGTCATTCGCCCTATGAGTTGGGTCAAAAACCCAGTCTCGTCCGGCAATACGCCTGTAGGCAGCGAACTCATATCCTGTGCAACATACATATAGTTTATTGCCTAAAACCAACAAACCCTCAGGGGCAACCCCTACCTCATATTCTCCTACCACTGTTCTATTGATCACATCAACTTTGGAGATGGTATTGGTCATAAGGTTGGTGACGTAGGCATATTGGGAATCCATAAATGCCATGTGAAAAGGATTTCGTGGTTCTCCAATAATAATATAGCCGACGGTGGTCTCAGTTTTTAAGTCTGTAATCTGAATATTATGGTCAAGCGAATTAACCACATAGGCAAAATCTCCCTGAATTACTATCTGGTTGGCTGATTCTCCCAAAGTCTCGATGTCATTGACCACCTCACCAGTGCTTAAATTGATTTTAGATAACGTTTCGTCTCCTGGATAATTGTTGACCACGTAAGCGAACCGATCTGCTCGGGCTGAAGCCGAAAATAAAATCGCGCGCAAAGCGGCAGCCAAAAGAAGAACTAAAAGAGATTTTTTCAGCATTGGCTTAAACCTCCGGTCAGAAGTTAACTTTTTACCGTTGACAAACTACTTGCCCTACTCGGAGCCAAATAAACGAGCTCACATGGTTTTTCACCTCCATTCTCATTTTAGAACAACATATGCGATCCGTTCCTACGGACTTCTTACATTCTTATGAACTGATAAACTTATTGTCGGTTGAACTCCCAGGCAATAGCCAGATTTATCCCCCACTCTCTGCCTGGCATGGGGTGGCGGTAGATCAGTTCATATTCTTCGTCATTCAAGTTTCTCCACTCCCATTTCAATTTTGTCTCCAATCTCATTAATTTCTTTTTTAAACCGAAACCTAAATCCTCAAGATGATAGGGTTCCTCTCTCTTGGTGTTAGCAGGTCCGGTAAAGCGTTCCGATACCCAACGTATCTGGTATAAGATTTCAAATATCTTATAGTCAACCTTAAAGCTTAAGCTGGTCAAATACCGAGGTCTAAAGGGGATGAATTTCCCATCAGCGAGTCTGTCTCCGCTTTTGTCTTTGGCAAGGCAAACGGTATTATTATAATTGACCTCCAGTATGTTTCTTGGACTTTTCCAGCTTATGAAATCTTCGTGACCGGTAATTTTTGCGCGGGAGATGTTGACCGGATGGTATCTTCCGTCGAACTGTCTATGCCATTCGATGAGATCGGTCACAAAGTTATGAAAATAGGTCATCCCCGCAGATAGATTTCCCATCCAAAGAAGGTGAATTTCTCCCCCAACCTCCGAATGCTCGGATTTCTCAGGAAGAAGATCAGGATTCCCCTCCGCAAAAACATCCTCTTTCCAGAACAAAGCATTATTGGAGGGCTGGCGGTAAGATTTCCCATAATTCGTTTTCAAGGTTATGCGGTATCTTTCTCCTCTGGAAACTGCTAAACCTACCTGCGGAGAAAGGAAGTCTTTTAAGGTTTCCGAATCATCCCACCTTAATGCAAAATTAAAATTCAGGTCTTTGAAAAATAGAAGCTTCGGGAGAATAAACTGCTGTTCATCTGAAAAAAAGGCGCCAAAGGTTTCTCTTTTTATTTTCCCCATGCTTTTGTCGGGATTACAAAGATCCTTGTGATTTAGAACATCCTTTTGGAATTCGGCTCCTATCCGGAGCTGGTTGGATTTAAAGATCTTCAGTCGGGCTAGCAAAGAAAAATCGATTATATCATCCACATATTTAGAATTGAAGACGTGTATGGTGTCATTGTGAAAGTGTTGCCCAAAACGGGAGAAGCCCAAGTTGTTTTCCACAAGAAAAGTAGGAGAAAAGCTGTGAGTGAGTTTCAAGCTAACGAGTTTGCGTTCATCTTCGGCCCAAGCTCTCTGGTACGCTACCATCCAGCCGTAACTCCCCAGGAGGCCATTTTTTGCCTGGTAGATGTGTCCTGAGAAACTCAATTCAGTTGCGGAACTGAAAGGATAGTTTGTGGCGAAAAAGAAATTTGAAGCTTTTTTGTAAGCATTTTTCCTGGTGGTTGTGCTGTCACCATTTTCCCCCTGTCTTTTTAAAATCTCCCGCATTTTGGGATCGTCATAGACCCACATTTTGAAATCGTTCTTGGTATACTGATGAGTATAAGCGAATTTAGCGAATAATTTCTTAAAAAATGTATTAGAAAAAGATGAATTGAAAATCTCAGTCTCCCATTTTCCCCAGTGGTTTCCCAGGGTTATCTGGGATGGTTCTTCCTTTTTTTGGGGAAGTGTGATGATATTTATCACACCTCCCAAAGCGTCTGCACCATAGATGGCAGATTGCCCTCCTTTTAAAATCTCGATTTTCTCCACCATTTCCAAAGGAATGGTATTCAGATCAGCCACACCAGTTCCAGAGGGATTGATCTTCTGTCCATCCAAAAGGATCAGAACATGTGCGGGTGAACTCCCACGGATGCTGACCTGATGAGTTCCGGCAACAGTTCCGCTCTTTTGCACAAAAACACCACTAACGGATTCAATAACCTCGGAGAGCGTGTTCACCTCCATCTTCTGAATTTCTTTTCTCTCTATTGTTTTGATGCTTTTGGTCTCAACGGGCATCCTCTCAGCAGTGACCTCTATGCCCGGAAGAAAATAAATCCTCTTTCTAAGCCGAACATCAATCTGGGTGGTCACGTCAACATCTACTATCATCTGAGGAATTTTCTGGTTTTCATATCCAAAAGATGAGATCTCCAGAGTGTAGGTACCCACCGGAATCTTCTCTAAATAGAAATAACCTGAGTTGTCGGATTTGGATTCATAATTGGTATTTAAAATTCTAACTGTGGCTTTAGGCACGGGATGTCCATCATCGTGGTCATACACGTGGCCTTCAATTTTTATATTGGATTGAGCAAAACTAAGGGATGTAGAAAATAAGATGGCAAATATTGTGGAGCGAAGAAGTCTCGGTGCAAGGTGGCTTGATCTAAATGCTAAGACTTTTCTCCAAAAGAGCTGTTTCCATGCAGCAAAAAGAAGCCTAGGAACTGTTTTTGAGTTTAGAAGATAAAGAAAATATTTTTTCATCTTCCACCTCCTGGATCATCCTGCCGGATAGGGGGAGAAGTTAGATGACCGCTCAGAGGTGGAAACAAAAAAACCAGCCTGCAAAGGGTAAGCTGGTTATATTCGCTTCTAACCTTTTCCCTACCCGCGCAAGGAAAAATTTTAGGTTACACGGTCTGGCAGGTTTCCTGACTCTATGGCTTCAAGCCTACTCGCTTTTGCCTTCCCGTCCTTCGGCTATGGTCAGGACAGTGGCATGCTCAAAGCTTTCGTAGCCATTTACAGTAGCGGGGCTGTGGCGGATTCTCACCGCCTTCCCTTTTAATCCCGCCTTTGGCGGGACGCCAAATTGCTACTTATATTATCAGAGATCAAGTTCTATCGCCCCACAGTATATATCATATGTTTTTATCTGTCAAGAAAAATTTTCAATGTTGTTTAACATTTCAATTGAAACATCGTTCTCGATGACTTTGATTTTTAGCGACTTCTTTTCCACTTCTCCTACCCTTTGGTAACTCTTGACCAGTTCCAGCTTTAAATGTTCTCTTACCTCTCCCATTTTGCTCCTCCTTGAGTTTTTTTAGCTCAAAAAAGGGGCAATAATGTTTCATTCCAGATGTTAAATCCATGTTTCATTTCAAATGTTAGACAACATTGAAGTATACCATTCATTAAATAGCTGTTGCAGAAGTCTCTGACTTCATGCAGACTCATCCTGGGAAAGATTTAGTATGAATATTGCAGTCCGATGGATTAGAATTCGGATGAAGATGGATACTTTCTACCTACCTATTTAGAAATGTAAAAGTTTTTAAAAATTTTTCTTGACAAAGAAGAATTTATGCTTATCTTATTTAAGCATGGTTCTGGTCAGGAATCAAAAGTTTGATTTTTTTGAACATTTCAGGACCAGGGGGGGGATTTTGAGCCGATTTTTGGAAAAAGAGAGTTGTTTTTGCTTGCCTCTTGTCTTTATTCAAATCAAAGTGGAAATGGATTTTTCAGTTTTTATTCAATGATTTTTTACCCAATCAGTGGTAGTTTGTCTATTCGGATATTGGAACCTAATCGGAGCTAATCCTTAGGACAAACAGGGCTTAAACGTTTCCGAAAATTTTCAAATAGAAGGATTAAAACTATATCGCCTTTAAAAAGGAGGTAAGGTAAAATGAAGGTTAAAGCGATTCTTTTTGGCTTGATTTTGATGGCGATTCTTTTTTGCACGGCCAACCATAACCAAGCCCATGTGGGTCCTAATTATTCTTTTGATACGTTAAGCTACCCGAGTGAACATCCCTGGCAACACAATCATTCATATGTACCAAGTGATAGTTCGACGTATCGGGCAACTCATATTATGATTTTACCGATCTGTCCCGGCATAAAAGCTATCCTGTTGATTCAAAACGCCAGTGACACGAAGGGATTAAGTTGTGCCCCAGGTGGACTTAAAAACAATCATATCCAGAATGTGGATTCCCGTAAAAGCAGATGACCGGACCTTCAAAAGATATTAATCATATTTTACGGCTTGACCTAATAGAGTCTCTGATTCAACAAAAGAAATTTAAAGAAGCTTTAGCTGAACTCAGGGAGAGAGAAGCTCGAAGAGATTGGGATCGATGTTCTTACGAGGGTGGCTGGTGTTCTCACCTCTCCTCCGTTTCGCTTCAAGCATTGGGCCGATATGAAGAGGCATTAATTAGAGGCAAGGAGGCTTTTGAAATATTTAAAAACACCTTAGAGAACGAAAAGATTGCTCAAATACAGTTCAACCTTGGAATAATCTATTCTGATCTCGGAGATTTAAAAGAATCGGAGCTACAGTTCAAAGACGCTGCTTCTGCCTATAGGCGAGTCCAAAACCCAATAGGAATTATAAAGACTTACAACGAGTTAGCTCGGATCTATTTTACTAGGTCGGACTTTAGCCGGGCTATCGAATACCTCAATGATGGGCTTGAATATTGTAGGCAAATAAAAGATGACAGAAGGAAGGCAAGATTGTCCGGGAATCTGGGCACCATTTATATGATCAGGGACGAATGGAAGCTAGCTCAAAAGAATTTGCTTGCCAGCCTGGAGCTGAACACAAAACATAGAGAGGAAATCAACACGTGTCGGTGCCTTTTGTCTTTGGGTCACTTGTCAGTTCTGCTTAGGGAATTTTCAAAGGCGGAGAGCTATCTAAAGAAAGCGTACCGTATTGCTTATGAAAATAGCTTTGTGCGTGAATTGGCCATCTATCATGAATATTCAGGCGAGCTGTCCTTCATCCAGGGTGACTTGGAGGAAGCTGAAAACCATTACCTAAACGCTATCCAGATAGGGGAGAAGATCGCCCCCCAAAGCGCTATCATCAGCCAGACCTACAGGCTTCTGGCCGAGCTCTACACGGAAAAAGGAGAGTTTGAAAAGGGTTTGATCTCCTGCGAGAAATCGTTAGTGGTTTCAAAAAGCATTGGGGAAAGATTGGAGGAGGCTTTAGCCTACCGAACCCTGGGTCGACTTTATGGTCAGAATGGTCACCCGGCTGACGTTAAGGAAAATTTTTCACAGGCTACCCGTATGTTAGAAGAAATCGGGGTTAAATTCGAATTAGCCAGAACCTATCTGGATATGGGCAAAAACGGCAGTTTCGACTTCTGGGAAAAGATGAAATTTTTGGGGAGGGCAGAGGATTTAGCTTCCCAGCTGAACTTCCCATATCATTCAGGTAAGATTAAGTTTGCTTTCGCACTCCTCTTTTTCAAAAATAAAGAATATGAGAATGCTTCAAACTTCTTGGAGAGAGCCAAAGAGATTTTTGAGCAATGCCAGGAGAGGAAGGACTTAGAAAAGGTTTCGGAACTTGAAAAACAAATCCAGGCTGTTTTCCCGACAAAAGAGAGCTCGAAAGAACCCTCTCCCGCATTCTCCTTCAACGATATAATCACTCGAAATGGGCCGATGTTGGAGATGCTGGAGGATCTTCAGCGAATAAAGGATTCCGATATCACCATTCTTTTAGAAGGAGAAACCGGAACAGGAAAAGATCTTTTGGCCAAAGCGATCCACTTTACCAGCAGTCGAAAGAATAAGAGATTTGTGGTGGTAAATTGTGCGGCTTTGCCGGAGACTCTTTTTGAAAGCGAGCTTTTTGGCTATAAAAAAGGGGCTTTCACCGGAGCCTCTTCTAATAAAAAGGGACTTCTGGATGAGGCGGCCGGAGGAACCTTATACTTAGATGAAGTCGCCGAGGTGCCCCCCCCCATCCAGGTGAAGCTATTGAGAGCCATAGAGGAAAAAGAGATCACCAGGTTGGGCGAGGTCAAACCCCAAAAAGTGGATTTCAGGGTGATAGCTGCTACTAATAGAAATTTAGAAAAGTTGGTGGAGGAAAAAAGATTCAGAAGCGATTTATATTATCGCTTAAGCGTGATAAAGTTCAAACTGCCACCTTTGAAGGAAAGAAGGGAGGATATCCCTTTTCTGGTGGAACATTTTATAAAGAAATATTCCCCTAATGGGCAAGCTCAGGTCGGACCAGTTCCAGAAATCTCCAGGTTTGATCCCAAAATCATGGGGCTTTTTTTAAACTATGATTGGCCGGGCAATGTGCGGGAGTTGGAAAATGACCTCAAAAGCTTGTTGGTTTTTGTGGGGAACGGGGGCAGGATCCCCTTCGAGCTTCTATCCCACTGTCAGGACAAATTTAATAATGACAAATCGACTAACCATACCTCGCTTTTAAGCCAGTTGGCAGAGTATGAGAAGGAACAGATAAAAATAGCCTTAGCCAAAAGCAATTGGATCAAAACCAAAGCCGCCAGATTCTTAAACATCGACGAAGCATTACTTCGATATAAAATAAAAAAATACAATATAACCCCCCTCTAAGTCGAAAATCCTTTCGCAAATTCGAAATATTTTTCGAAAAAATCTAACTTCAAGGATAAAAAACTTCCCTTGCTAACTGGTTGGCAAAAGAGATTTCTATTTTGTAATATAGCCACTTACCGGTAGAACAAGTGATTTTTTAATTTTTGGAGGCATGGTGGCATTTTTTTTGCTTACTTAAAATATGGTTTCTCTTGTGTCAAGAGGGGAGGACAGAAGAGAATAAGCAATAGGGCACACCCTCTTGAAAAAGAGAAATTTATCTATCGCCTCTTTAAAAATGTGGGGGCTTTTTCTTTTTCTGCCTTTTCCCATTGTAAGATTATGTCAGGCTTTTGAAATCGGATTTATAGAGATCATTTGGAATAAGAACGATTCTCTTCCCAAAGAACCCGCCTCTTTTTTTCTCAATGAAATCCAGGGCTCAAAACTTTTTGAACCCAGGTTTTTCTTTTTTCTTGGAAAATGAGATTTTGTATTTTATAATATAGACCATAGAGAATAAGGTTTGAGGAATTTAATGGAGGACAAAAACTTTCAAAAAAATCCGTATGAATGCTTCGCCTATGAATCCAAATAGTTCTCCGCAGGAAGAAAAAAGTAGCGTAGCTTTGATCTCGATCTTGGCGGCGATTTTTCTGGTTGGGATAAAGCTGGTGGTAGGGTTGGCTACCGGAAGTTTGGGAATTCTTTCCGAAGCGGCTCATTCAGCCTTGGACTTCGTGGCGGCACTTATAACTTACGTAGCCGTGAGAATTTCTGGAAGGCCTGCAGACTCAGAACACCATTACGGACATAGCAAGGTGGAGAGTCTGTCTGCTCTGGCGGAGACCTTTCTCCTTTTAGTCACCTGCTTCTGGATCATCTATGAAGCTTTTCGCCGCATGTTTTTCCATACCGTGGAAGTTGAGGTAACCATTTTTAGTTTTATGGTTATGCTTATTGCTATAATCGTTGATTACACGCGATCGAGAGCCTTATCAAAAATGGCCAAGAAGTATTCCAGCCAGGCATTGGAGGCGGATGCCCTGCATTTCTCCAGTGATATTTACAGCTCCTTGGTGGTGATTGTGGGCTTGATTTTTACTAAAGTTGGATTCCCTGTAGGGGACTCCATAGCCGCATTGGGAGTGGCGCTCTTAGTGATAATCATCTGTTATAGATTGGGAAAAAGAACTCTGGACGTTTTAATGGACCGAGCCCCTGAAGGCTTAAAGCAAGAGATTGAACAGATGGTAGAAAAAGTTCCTGGGGTTAGCGAATGTTCACGCTTGCGCATCCGAAGAACGGGTGCACAAGTTTTTGTGGATATGAATATCTCGTTAGACAAAAATACCAGTTTTGAGCAAGCCCATCATATAGCCGGTGAGGTGGAAAGGAAGGTACGATCCATCCTTCCTGAAACGGACATAGTGATCCATACCGAGCCCACCGGGGGGTTAAACTTCATTGATCGAAAGATAGATTTAAGCGAAAAAGCGAAATGGTCACAGGATCAGGAGGCTGAGCAAATCATAAAGGGAACCCTCAATGAACACATAGAAGATTTCATTGAGTTTCACGAGTTGACCCTCCAAAGAAAAATGGGCATTCCTTTGATTAACCTACATTTAGTCCTCCCCAAAAATATTAAGATCGAAGACGCCCATAAGTTCTGCGACCATCTGGAGGAAGACATTAAAAAAAGATTGGGAGAGTCGGAGATCGTCATTCACGTTGAACCATGTGACGGCAACTGCGAAACTTGCCGAAAAGAATGCGATTAAGCCTATTCATATCATTTGTTGAAGTCCCAACTCCTATAACAACTGGAGCGGAAGAAAAAACTTGGATGCGTCCAAAGTTATGAGTATTTATAAGGGTATGAGAGTGATGGTTGATACCTAGGGGGTTGAGAAGTGAAGATACGACAAAGGTTTTTTATTTGTAAGAGTTTTTCAGTTTTGTTGATTTCGGGATCTAGTGATGGAGTTGTTAAGTCATTTATTCCAAGAATATTATTAGTCCGCGTAGCCAAGCCTTCAGGGCTTGGCTGGCAAGCCATAAAGGCTTGCCTACGCGTAACCCAAGGGGCGATATCAAAAGTCGTTGTGAATGCTTCTCACCTTTTCTAATTCAAAGAACAGTTCGTCATACCGCATCAGTGGACGCAAACATAAACTTATCAAACTTGCCAAAGGAGAATAAATAAATTATATTATGAGATAAATGGATAAAATTAAGCGTGATGCGAAGATGAGGTTGTTTGCTTTGGGTTTACAAGGAGGAAAGAAGCAATACGAGGTTTAAGGTGATTTTAGAACCGGAGGAGGATGGAGGCTATTCTGTTCATTGTCCAGTTCTCAAATGACGTCATTCTCAAGGGGAAACGGTGGAGGAGCATTGGCCAACATAAAGGAAGCTATCGAAGGATGTCTTCTGGTTCTAAACGGAAAAACACCACTTACTGAGTTACGCGTAAACAATGGAAAATCATTCTCCCCCTCCTTTGATGGGAGGGGACAGAGAGGAGGGTGATCAAAGCGCCTTTTTTCACCCTCTCCTTAATCCTCCCCCATCGAGGGGGAGGAAATTGTGGTGAATCAAAATTTTTCCATTCATGGTGAATCCTTCGGGGCAAGCCCTCAGGACAAGTCCATTCAGGATGAATCCATTACTTATATGAAACTCAGTAATTTAAATTAATTCCTTGAAAAAACTTTCATTTTGATTATGAAAAAAAGAAAAACAGATAGAACTAAATCGAGACTGAAAGCCCACAAAGCCATCATAAAATTCTGCGTTATTTTTTTGGGGCTTTTGATTATCCTAACCACCACTTTCCCTTTCTTAAACGATAAATTCAATCCCCAGCTCACCTGGTTGATGGTGGTGACTGCTGATCTGACCGGTTTAGTTTTGAAACTTTTTGGATTGACGGTAAATATAAGTGGGCGGGTAGTCAGCCTGAACAATTTTTCCATGGAGGTGGTGGGGGAATGCACCGGGCTTTACGAGATGTTGATCTTTTTGGCGGCGATGATCGCTTATCCCGCCAATTATAAAAAGAAATTAATCGGAGCCGGCTTGGGCCTCCCTCTCCTTTATGTGATCAATGTAATCAGAATGGTATTCATCGCGGTGGTGGGAAATTGGTCGCCTAAAAGCTTTGACTTTATGCATATGTATTTCTGGCAGGTGGCAATGATTTTGATCATCGTGTCGGTCTGGGTTTTATGGATAGAAAAAGTGGTGCATTACCAAAAGTCTGGGTCAGCAGGATGAGAGAAAAGCTGTGGGTCTTCATAGCTAAGTTTCTGATCTTCATAGCTAAGTTTCTGGTTGTCTCCTTAGTCCTCTTTGGCTTATGGTATTGGAAGGGACAAGATCTTTATATAAGCATCTTGGAGGACTCTCTTTACTTTTTCTTTCATACCTTGTTAGGAGTTAATTCAGATTTTTCCTTTCCCAAAGATATTTTCAACAATCTAATACCCTTCGTGGCACTCATGACTATCACACGAGGAATGAAATTCAGAACCAAAATCTCAAAGTTAGGATGGGGCTTATTGCTTTTGATCTTGGAACATATAATCCTATCCAAAGTGATTTATCTTCTCTACCCTGGGCCGGGAATGGAATCAAAATGGTATGAGAAGGTAAGCGTCCCCCTTTATCTTTTTAGCGCAAGCTTGCCCTTTCCTTTGTGGCTACTTTTCTGCCGAAAGCAGGTGGTTGATCTTTTTATGCCTCGAAAGGCTGCGAGTAAATAAAATCTGAAATCTATTCAAGAATGTAGTCGCTCGATTTATGCGAAGCATCTTGACGATCGAGCCTGTAAAGAAGCCCAATAAATTGGGCAACTACAATCGCAACACATTTTGTTTTTTTCTTGCAGTCTACTTTTCAGGAATCATATAAATAAAAGGTTTACGCCTTAAATCCGGAAAAACAATACATATGAAACGGGAGAAACTGATGGAAAACGAGTATTATGTAACTGAATCGAACTTAAAAGCCAAAGCCTCTTTGTGGGAAAAAGAGATCAAGCCTTATAATCTTCACAAGATGAAGCCGAAATTTTCCACGTCCTGCCTTTTGGTGATTGACATGCAAAATTTCTTTCTTGACCCCAAAAGCTCGACTTTTACCCAGGGTGGCTTAGCGGTCATCTCCAATATCGCTAAATTAGTAAATGCCTTCCGCAAAAAGAAACTTCCAGTAATATACACGGCACATGTGCATAAGGACAAAAAGTTGGATGGTGGAATTTTAGCCTGGTGGTGGGAGGGAATGGTCATAGAGAATACCAAAGACGCAGAGATCCATCCCGATTTAACACCACTGCCAGAAGAAAAGATCATTTATAAGCATCGTTACAGCGCATTTTATAACACCGATCTAGAGATAACTTTAAGATGCCTTAATATCACCGATCTTGTCGTCACCGGGATAATGACTAATTTGTGTTGTGAATCGACTGTGCGGGATGCCTATTTCAGAGACTACCGGATGTTCTTTTTATTGGACGCTACGGGAACAGTAAATGAAGACTTGCATTTAGCCACACTTAAAAACTTGGCGTTTGGATTTGCTTATGTGACCACGGCTGAGGATATTCTGCGAAGACTGTCAAAATCAAAGTAGGTTAGGAGCCCCGTGCTCCTGACACTATTAGAGGTTTTTATGCGGAAACCGTATAATCTATAACTATACAGCTGCAAATTCATAATAAAAGAGAGGAGGTTGGCAATGAAGGGAAAATCAAAAAAGCTGACTACCGCTTTTGGAATTCCCGTGGCTGACGACCAGAACAGCCTAACAGCTGGTGAACGGGGTCCCGTACTAATACAGGACGTTCACTTGCTGGAGAAGTTAGCCCACTTTGACCGTGAGCGAATTCCAGAACGGGTGGTGCATGCAAAA
>JALHUP010000132.1 GCA_022866585.1 Candidatus Zixiibacteriota bacterium
ATGGGCGTCTCGATGCCGTGGATCTCAATATTTTTAAATATCTCCGGATTATCTTTTTTTGCCTCCTGAAAAATTCTTACCCCTTCCTCCCACATGTTTCCGGTCATTCTGAGAACCATAGGCTTTGAAAGTCCGTGATCTTTAAGAAACATCACCACCCCTTTGGCGAAATCATCGCAACGGGAGATGCCACCGAATCTTGCTCCAAAGATGGCTTTCACATTTGGATTTTCATCTAAAAGGATGAGCATCTTAGCTAATCTTTCCGGTGTTGGTCCCCCTCCCGAATCCATGAAGTTGGCAGGTTTCCCACCAAAATATTGAATAAAATCATTCCCCATTATGCCAAATCCCGCACCGCCGGGGAACATGCCTATGTCTCCATCCAGGTCCAAATATGGTATTTCCCATCCCCGTGCGATTTTTTCCCTTTCAGTCATCTCGCCCTCTTCATGTCTTTTTTCTATTCCCATCTCGGAAAGTTCAGGATGGCGAAACAAAGCATCATCATCTATGCTCATACGAGCATCAGCGGCAATGAATTTTCCCTCCCTGGTCAAAATCAATGGATTTATCTCCACCAACTTGGCATCATATTGTTTAAAAAGTTTGAACAGAGAAACAGCAATGTTTCCCACCACTTTTAAATTATCACCCTTTGCCCCCAGCCATTTAGCCAAGCCTAAACCTTGAAAAGGATAGAATGGCTCATCCACATCCAAATTTATTCTTTTTATCTTCTGGGGGTCTTTACGGGCAAGCTCCTCTATTTCGACTCCTCCTTCAGAGCAAGCCAAGATCACCAATTTATAGTTGATCCGATCTATGGTTACCCCTAAGTAAAATTCTTTTTCGATACCCAGCTTTTCGTCCACTAAAATCTTTTCCACCGGAAATCCTTTGATCTTGGTGGCAAAAAGCTCTTCTGCTTTTCTTTGCGCCTCCTCCGGAGTGTTGGCAAACTTTACGCCACCCGCTTTGCCTCTTCCTCCCGAAAGAATCTGGGCTTTCAAAATCACAGGTTTATTCAGCTTTTCCGCAAAGGCTTTCGCCTGTGGAGGAGTTTCCACCACTTCCCCTGAAGTTATGGGTATGCCAAACTTGGTAAAAAGCCTTTTGGCTTCGTATTCGTAAAGTCTCAAGTGCTACTCCTTTGCTTAAATTCTTTGTCCGCAGTCGGCTGTCCGCCGTCCGCCGCTTTTACGTTTTCAGCGGCGGTCGGCTGACGTTTTTCGCCTGCACTTTTTTAACGGCCTTCTCAAAAATCTCTAATGCCTGATCCACCGTATCCTGGCTGATAATCAATGGGGGAATAAATCTAACGACGTTTTTCCCACAGGTCAAAAGCATAAGCCCGGTTCGGAAGCATTCATTTGCCACCGCAGTGGACAAATCGCCTGCTGGTTCTTTGGTCTTTCTATTTTTCACAAACTCGATTCCGATCATCAATCCCTTGCCCCGGACATCGCCTATGATCTCATACTGATTTTTCATTCTCTTGAGATGCTTCATGATGTAATTCCCCATTCTCTCAGCATTTTGCATAAGACCGTTTTCTATAAGCTCAATGGTG
>JALHUP010000021.1 GCA_022866585.1 Candidatus Zixiibacteriota bacterium
GCAGAAGAATTCCGGCTACCTCTGTAAGTTTTGCCAAATCTTCCCTCCTTTATTCTTTCTAAGAGTTTCTTTTCATAAAAATCAAACATTGGTTTAAGATCGAAATACTTATTTAAAGCTTTCCTCTCAAAATCCGCTTTTACGTTTGGGGCCTTCTCAAAAACTATTTTCCCATATTTTATGACTTGATAAGATAGTCTGGGATCAGCTCGATTAAGAATCACCACCTCAACCTCTTTGTTCAAGTAAGATGAAAGCTGGTCCGAAAGATCCAATTGAATATCAAAATAAACCTTTGGATCAATTTTATCATCTAAGAGGACCCCCACGTCCACATCGCTTAAAGGGGTGATCCTCCCCTTGGCGTAGGATCCAAAAAGATAAGCTAAATTTATGTTCTTGTGATTTTTTTGCTCGAATTTGAGCCCTGCGGAAAAGAATCCCCTTAATTTTTTGTCTATCTTCATCTCAATCACCATTATCGGCAACTATCATTTATGGACCATTCCCTCTGCCATATACGATTCTTTGCTTTTTTTCAATATATCTCTTCGGATTTTCTCTGTCAACATTAAATTGGAGTCGGGAGTCGCAAGAATGGATCTATTGAAAAACCCCTGTTGAGGACGGATGTTCTTCATCCGTTGTGTCATTCCCCGCCGGTGAAGATGCATATGTATTCACGCCAAACACCAACGGGAAGCCAGCGGAATATATTATTATCAACTGACTGCTGGAGATTACAGAGAGACCAAAAAGATGATATTGATTAGATAGGTCAACTGCTGGCTGTCAACGGATTCATCCTGAACGGATTCACCGTGAACGGATGGAACGGATTAAACGAATTATGTGATCGTATAGGGACACTCTCCTGCCTTCACTAAGGAAGCACGTTCTTGTCGGGGCGAATCTTAAAATTTGTCCTTCTTCCTCTTCGTCATTTCCTTTTGTGTTTTCCGAGTTCTTTGAGAGTTCTTTTTATCTCAAGCAAGACTTCTCGGAGTTTGACGATAATTCTCTGAATTTGAGGAAGAACTGCCTCGATTAAATCAAGTATCTGCGGCAGAACAATCCTAATAAGAAGAATAATTCCGAGTATTTTAATTGTTGGCTCAAGCAAAGAAAATCCTCCGTTAATTCAATTTCTTAAATCAACGGAGGATAAAACCAAAGTACCTCTGTTTTTTTGCTTGTCAAGTTTTTTTCTTAACAAACTCAAAAAAAGTTTTAACCTGCTGAAATTTCTCGCATTACAGAAGCATCTTTTGGTGATTTTGAATGAGAATGGTTTTCATTGTAGCTCAATTTCTAACAATATTGAATATCCGCTACATTTGGTTAGAACTTATGGTGATATAACCTGTTGGTTTTTCTTTTCATTCGGGACAAATTCGGATTTCTATGATGCTTCGGGAATAGGAATTCCCGAAGCCAATGAGCATAGGCATTTCTTAATATCGATGCATCAACGTAAATCTTTCACTTCATCCAAAAGTGCTTTTATCAAATCTTTTTCTTTCACTTTTTCAATGATTTTTTTGTTCGTGCGGGAATTGGATTTCCCGCACGAGAATGGTTCGGGAATTCCAATTCCCGAACCAACATAGCGGGACTAAAGCTTCGCCCCTACTTTTTTAACAAACCCTTCGCTTCAATCAGAAGTGCTCTTACCAAATCTTTTTCTTTCACTTTTCCAATTATTTTCCCTTTGCGGAAAAGAAGTCCGTAGCCTTTGCCGCCGGCGATGCCCAAGTCCGCATATCTTGCCTCGCCGGGACCGTTGACCACACAGCCCATAACTGCGACTTTGATAGGGATTTTGATATTTTTCAACTTCTTTTCAACCTCTTTGACCATTGGAATCAAATCAATTTCGCATCTTCCGCAGGTGGGGCAGGAAATTATGGTGGGTCCGTATTCTCTCAGGTTCAAGGATTTAAGTATCTCATACCCAACCTTCACCTCTTCAACCGGGTCTCCGGTCAGGGAGACTCGAATGGTGTCTCCGATTCCCTGGGCTAACAGAAGCCCGATTCCTAAGGCTGATCTTATTGCGCCCGATTGAGGTAATCCTGCTTCGGTAATTCCCAAATGCAGAGGATAATTCGTTTTCTTGGAGATAAGCTCATAAGCCCGGATGGTGGTAGGGACGTCAAAAGCTTTTACAGAGATAACTATGTCGTTGAAGTTAAGATCCTCTAAGATTCTTATCTGCCGTATCGCCGACTCGACTAAAGCCTCAGGAGATGCCTTTTTGTATTTAGCCAAAAGATCGCGGGGGACAGAACCTGCATTTACTCCGATTCTTATGGGAATTTTTCTTTCCGAGGCGGCTTTGACAATCTCTTTAACTTTCCAGGCTTGACCAATATTCCCCGGATTGATCCTCAATTTATCCACTCCAAACTCCACTGCCTTTAAAGCCAGTCTATAATCGAAATGAATGTCAGCCACTAAAGGAATGTTTATCTTTTGCTTTATCCGAGGAAGGGCACAGGCTGCCTCCATATCCGGGACCGCCACCCTTATGATCTCACAACCTGCTTTTTCCAGTTTTTTGATTTGCTTTACAGTTGAGGAAACGTCACGGGTATCGGTCTTGGTCATGGATTGAACCGAAATGGGCGCACCTCCCCCGATGGCAACCTTCCCCACCCATACTTTTTTAGTTTTTCTTCTTTTCATAACTATAAGATTATCTGCGAGGATTTTTTTGTCAACATTTATTTGAGAGAACTGTGAGAAAGCCAAGTTAGGAATGGTTTATTGGGAGTGTCTATCCCCGCCTAAGCGGGATCTACGACTTTAGCTTGACCTGAAACCTCTTGAAAGACAACGAGCTTTTACATGGTTCACCTAAAGAGACTGTTGAAAAAGTGGTTTTTGGAGTGCAAAAGCTTGCTTTTGCGTTGTGTCAGGACCCAGTCCTGACTCAGTATCGTTTCTTAAGCATCAGGAGTGAGCTCCCGACGCAACTGTTAAATTCCCCCTCACCCTACCCTCTCCCACAAGGGGAGAGGGTTTTGTATCGGTTCAGCTAAAGCTGAACACTCCAGTTTTTTGTTTTAACTGACTTCAGTCAGGTTTTGTAACGACGCCACTAAAGTGGCTAAGAACTACCTATCCACCTGGGTGGAACGAAAGGGAATCCCCCTCACCCTACCCTCTCCCCAGAGGGGAGAGGAAACTGTGGGGCTAAATTTGGGTCATTCCGCTGGGTTTGAGTTTTCCTTTTTTCCAGAGGTGTTCTTTGACCAGGGCGAAGATGACTGGGGTGGCGATTAGGACGTGTATGGTGGAGGTGATCATTCCGCCGATGATGGGAGCGGCGATGGGACGCATCACGTCTGAGCCGGTGCCGGTTGCCCACATCAGAGGCATAAGCCCGATCATGGTGGTGGAGACGGTCATCAGCTTGGGTCTTAACCTTAAGACCGATCCATCAATGGTGGCTTGAGTAATATCCTCTCTTTCGATCTTTCCTTTTTCCAGTTTTTTGTCCAAAGCTTCGTGCAGATAAACCACCATCAAAACCCCGGTCTGAACGGCAGTTCCGAAAAGGGAGATGAATCCTACCCCGACTGCGGCGGAGAAATTTGCTCCAAGCAGGAAGAAAAGCCATACCCCGCCGATCAAAGAAAAAAGAAGGGTTGAGGCTATGACCAAAAGGGCTTCTGCGAAGGAGTGAAAGGTAAAATAAAGCAGGATGAAGATTATCAATAAAACTATGGGAAAAAGGACAGTGAGCCTTTTTTGCATGCGAATCTGATTTTCATATTGACCGCTCCAGGAGATGTAATAGCCGGTGGGCATTTTTAGATTTTTATTTAAAGCAGATTTGGCTTCGCTGACAAATCTTCCCATATCCCGTCCCCTCACATTCAAAAGGACCACGGAACGCAACATTGAGTTTTCGCTGTTGATCATAGTGGGTCCGGTATTTATCCTGAGATTTGCCACCTGTCCCAAAGGAATCTGACTGCCATCCATAGTGGGAACCAAGACCCTTTTCAAAGCTTCCCAGTCGTCCCGATAATCACGCAATAGGCGGATTCGTATGGGGAAACGCCTTCTTCCTTCCACCGTGGTGGAGATGTTCTCCCCACCGATACCTGTCTCGATTATCTGTTGGACATCTCCCACGTTGATCCCGTATCTGGCGATTTTCTCCCTATCTATGTCGATGTCCAGATACTTGCCCCCAGTGACGCGTTCGGCATAAAGATCAACCGCCCCGGGAATAGGTCGTAGAACCTTTTCCACTTCTATGGCTAACTGAGCCAAAGTGTCTAAGTCCGGACCAAAGAGCTTAATTCCGAGATCGGTTCTGATTCCGGTGGTGAGCATATTTATGCGATTGATGATGGGCTGAGTCCAACCATTGGAAACCCCTGGAATCTGGAGTTTGGCATCCAATTCGGAAATTATGTCGTTCTTGGTTATTCCTTTTCGCCACTGGCTTTTTGGTTTCAGAAGGATAATAGTTTCGATCATGTCCACCGGGGCAGGATCGGTGGCAGTCTCGGCCCTCCCCACCTTGCCCAAGACATAGTCAACTTCCGGCATGCTTTTGATGATTTTGTCCTGCACCTGCATTATCCTTTTGGCTTCGGTGATGGAGACTGAAGGCAAGGTGACCGGCATAAAAAGTAAACTTCCCTCGTCCAAAGGAGGCATGAATTCACGCCCGATGAAAAACAGAAGGGGGATGGTGATCAAAAGAGCCAGAAGATTAATTCCTAAGGTAGTTTTTTTATGTCTCAAGACCCAATGAATAATTGGAGTGTAGATGCTATTTAAAAAACGGGTGACTGGATTTTCCTGCTCGGTCCTCATCCTTCCACCCATAAAAAAGCTCATCAGGATAGGAACCAAGGTGATGGAAAGGCATGAGGCGCCGATCATGGCGAAGGTTTTGGTAAATGCCAATGGTTTAAAAAGCTTGCCCTCCTGTTCCTGTAAAAGGAAGATGGGAAGAAATGAGAGGGTCATAATAATCATGGAGAAAAAGATGGCTCTTCCCACCTGTTTGCAGGAACTGATAACAATTTCTGTTCTCTCAAACCTGGTTTTTGGTCCTTTATCTACCATATGCCGGTAAGCGTTTTCCACCATTACAATGGATGAGTCAACCAACTCCCCTATAGCCAGGGCAACTCCTCCTAAGGACATGATGTTGGAGGTGATCCCCAGATGTTTCATAAAAATGAAGGAGATTAAGCAAGCGACGGGAAGGGTAATCATCACGGTTAAGGCACTGCGAAAATGAAACAAAAAGAGGAGTGCCACCAAGCAAACGATGATGATCTCCTGGAAGAGCGCTTCTTTTAAAGTCCCGATGGCGCGGAGAATCAAATCAGAGCGGTCATAGGCGGTTTCTATCTTTACTCCCAGAGGAAGCCCGGGTTCTATCTCTTTAATTTTAGCTTTGACCCTTTGAATGACATCTTTGGCATTTTCGCCATAGCGCATGACGACTATTCCACCCACCACTTCCCCTTCCCCA
>JALHUP010000133.1 GCA_022866585.1 Candidatus Zixiibacteriota bacterium
CCTCCCCCAAGTCCGACTCTTTGATCAAAACTCCTTATCTTCTTACTTTGGAGGCTGATACCATTTCTGCCAGACCGGATACCACCCAGAAAGAAGAAACGGTGGAAAAGAAATTGGATTTCACCTCTTATGTCTTTAAAGCCGGACAAAACGAGCTGGACAGCTTAGCTGGTCTTTTGGATAAGAGGACCGTGGTAAAAAAAGATACCCTCACCACAAAACTTCCCGGTGGTGAATATGCCCAGAAAAAGTATAAACTCAAGTTTTCTCCCGATTTGGTCTCCGGAGCTTTGAGCTATGACACTTTCTTCGGCTTTAGGGGACAATCCGTCATTGTCATAAGCGATCTGTTAGGAAATCATACCTTCATGTTAGCCACCGACTTGGTCAATACCATCGACCAGAGCAATTTTCAGCTTTTTTACCTATATATGGCCCAGAGGATAAATTGGGGAGTGGGGATACTTCATACTAAATACTATTATGTAGATTCTTATGATCGACTTTTCTCCGATCGGGTCTACGGGGCTTTAGGGTACGTCTCACTTCCCTTCAGCAAATTTACCCGGGCAGATGTGGACTTAACCCAAATCTCAGTGGATCGTAAGTATTATGATCCCCCGTACGCCGACAAAAGCGTGAAGGTATTTCTGCCTTCTTTGTCCTTGATCAATGATACAGTGATCTGGGGTGATACTGGACCGGTGAACGGAAGTCGAAGTTTGTTTTCCTATGAATATGCTCCTTATATTAGTCCCCGAAGCATCTCCTATGGTGCCGCCATGATGGATTACCGCAGATACTGGCATTTTATTAAAAGATATAGTTTCGCCTTCAGATTGACGGGTGGATTTTCACACGGTCAAGATAAGAAAAAATTCTTCTTAGGCGGCATTTCTGATTGGATCGGTCCCAGTTTAGGTTCTGAAGACATTTATGGAATAAGTGATCTTTATTTCGGAAACGTAATCACCCCCCTGCGGGGATATAAATATTTCGACGTGCAGGGCACCAGATTCTTTCTAACTAATTTTGAGCTGAGGTATCCTTTTGTGGAACACTTCGTAATGAAATTCCCACTTCCTTTGTCCATACACTACATTAACGGAGCCTTCTTCTATGATATGGGGGCAGCCTGGGACGAGAACAAGAAATTCAAAGGGGGCACCACCGAAGGAGGATCCAGACTTAAAGATATTAAAGCTGGCTTCGGATTCGGAGCAAGAGCAAATTTGGGATTTTTGGTTTTAAGATACGATGTCGCCTGGCAGACCAATTTTGATTCCGTCTCCCCTAAACCCAAGCATTATCTATCCCTGGGTGCCGAATTTTAAACTAATACAAACGCAAGAAATAAGTTTACATACCCCTCACCCTAGCCCTCTCCCACAAGGGGAGAGGGGACTTCTCAGACGGGTCTCCGTCATAAATTTCCCCCTCCCTTGTCCGCCCGAAGGCGGATCCGCCTCTGGCGGAATGGGAGGGGGTCAGGGGGAGGGTGATGATGTCAATTTATTTAATTCGTTTGCTATAAATATAAGTACATTAAATGAACTGTCATTGCGAGGAGTCCCGCATTTTGTGGTTCGAGAAACTCACCACCCTAAGCAAAGTCGAAGGGCGGGACGACGAAGCAATCCCTTGTTCGTCACGGACGCCCTCGTCCGTTCTCCCACCAAAGGCGGGATCAGAGCAGGGGAGCTGACAGCTCGCGAAAAGTTTGCTTGCTCTTGATCAGATATTCCAAAGCTTGGTTTACAGAAAGAAGCTTAGTCTCCAAGATACTTTGGGCTCTGTCTATTTTGAGACCACCCTTATATGGCCTTTTGGCTTTTTGCTGTAAAAGTTCAGTTTTGGTGGGTAGAATATTATTTTTATCAAAATTAAATTTGTCTGCCACCTTTATGGCAAAATCGTAGCGGGAAAGATATTCAGAACCGGCAATATGATATATTTCAGAGATGTTTTTTTTAACCATCTCCAGAATACACAAGGATAGATTATCAGCCAAGGTGGGATTATTAAATTGGTCTGTGACTATTTTGATTTTTTCATTTTGGGAAAGCTTCTCCAAAAGCCAGAGCAAGAAATTTGATTTTACGTTTTTCCCAAATCCATAAAGGACATTAGTTCTAATAATAAGGAAATCGACTCCGCTTTCTTTAATGATTCTCTCTGATTCCAACTTAGTTTCACCATAAAAATTTACAGGATCGGGAGGATCTTCTTCAAAGTATGGTCCATTTTCTCCATTGAAGATATAATCTGTGGAAAGTTGGATCAATTTGATCTTTTGTTCTCTGCAGAAACTTACTAAATTTCTAACCCCTCCTACATTAACTGCCCGAGCTTTGTCTTTATGAATTTCGCATCCATCCACATCCGTATATGCCGCCGCATTGATGATAACTTGGGGATGATAAAAAGATATATGAAATCCAAGCTGTCGTCGGTCTGTAATATCCAGATTTTCGTAAGAGAGATTGGGAAAAGAGAAGAAACTTTCGGGGTGAAGATCGCAAGCAATGACTTTATAATGAGGGTGGAAATCGGTGACCAGCTTCTGCCCCAAAAGCCCATTAGCTCCAGTAATCAAGACGGTTGCATATGCATTCATACGAATTTCACATCTTTTCCCTAAGGACGTAATGTTTCTGATAATATTCTAAATATTCCCCGGTCTTGATTTTTTGCCACCATTTTTGATTGGCAATATACCAGTCCACAGTCTTGGCAATCCCTTCCTCAAAAGAAGCATCCGGCTTCCAGCCCAATTCATTTCTTATTTTGGAGGAATCGAGGGCATATCTGCGGTCATGTGCAGGTCTGTCCTTGACGTGTTTTATTAAAGATTTGGGCTGGTTCAATTTCTTTAAGATCAGATCGGTTATCTCCAAATTAGTTTTTTCATAGCTTCCGCTGATATTGTAAATCTCGCCGATTTTGCCTTTGTGTAAGACTGAATCTAAAGCTTTGCAGTGGTCTTCCACATAAAGCCAGTCACGAATATAAAGACCGTCACCATATATGGGCAGTTCTTGACTAAAGAGGGCATTGGTGATGAAAAGGGGGATGAGCTTCTCCGGAAATTGATAAGGGCCATAATTATTGGTGCATCGGGTGATTATGGCAGAGAGACCAAAGGTCTTAAAATAGGAGCGCACTAAAAGATCAGCCGAGGCTTTGCTGGCGGAATAGGGACTGTTAGGCAAAAGGGGAGAGGACTCAGTAAAAGCCCCCACTTTCCCCAGACTCCCATATACTTCGTCTGTGGAAATCTGGATGAATATATCTGTCTTGAACTTCAGTGCGGACTCAAGCAGAATCTGGGTCCCCAGAACATTAGTCTCCACAAAAATTTTAGGATCATATATGGATCTGTCCACATGGGTCTCCGCCGCAAAGTTGACGATCACATCGATTTTGTCTTCAACGATTCTTTCGACTAATTTTTGGTCACAAATGTCACCTTTTATGAATTGATAATTCTGATTATCCTCTATGTCGGAAAGATTATCCAAATTCCCGGCATAGGTCAGTTTGTCTAAATTCACTATTTCATAATGAGGATAATGGGAAAGGATATACTTGATGAAGTTAGATCCGATAAACCCGGCACCTCCGGTGACTAATATTTTCATAAGCTTATTTGCTCATAGACGGCCGTTATAATCCGTCTTCCAGCGTGGCTGAATGACGGAAATGTCTGGATAACATTCAGCCGCACCAGAAAAAAGTTACATTCTGTTTTTTGCTGGAGCACTATTTTAGCTATCCGTTCTTTCTCTCCCAGTTATAAGGAATACCGTTTTTATGTGGATCCACCCTAAACTCATCGGGTTGATCGTAATTGTAAACCTCGGTGGGACAGTTGATGCAGATGGCTTCCTCCTGGCTGATGCATTTAAAACCGTGCAGAACCAAATTGGGGATTTGAACCAAAAGGGGATTATGTTCGCCTAAGAAAAATTCATTTATCTCTTCCTTAGTGGGGGAATCAGCTCTATTGTCATATAAGACTAATTTGATCATTCCTTTGACCACTGCAAAATTGTCAATCTGCTTTTTATGGTAATGCCATCCCTTGACCACTCCGGGATAGGCAGTGGTCATGTAAACCTGCCCAAATTTGACAAATAATTCATCGTCTCTCCGGATGATCTCCATCAGATGTCCCCGTTCATCCGGGATCATTTTCAGTTTTTTGGTTACCACTCCATGAATCATGAGGAATTCCCGAATAAGCCACCCAAAAGAAGCTGTTGCCGAACTCTTTTTTCTTTTGGTTTCGTAAAAGGACTTCGGTTAAGTATCGTTTATCGTAATTCGTCATCGTTTATCCGCCTTTGGCGGGAAAGACAAAACCGAGAGACGACTTGTCCGCCAGAGGCGGATCTGCCTTTGGCAGACGATACGTAGCCGAGGCCGTAACCGATAGACGATACACAGACTTAAGTACCAGACCTAAGAATTCATTTTATATGGGCAACAATTACAGATCCGTTTTGTTAACCTCACCTTTTGCCACCCAGTTGCTTGCCCTAAGAAGGGATTCAAAGGTGCCGGCGTCGGACCACCATCCCTCTAAGATGCCGTAAGTCATTTTCCCTTCTCTGATATAAGCATTGCTTACATCGGTGATCTCCAGTTCTCCTCGGGCAGACGGGGTCAAAGTGCGAATAATATCGAAAACTTTGGCATCGTACATATAGATGCCGATCACCGCAAAATTTGATTTGGGGATTTTGGGTTTTTCTTCGATTCCCACTATTTTCCCGTCAACTATCTCCGGCACCCCGAAGCGCTCTGGATCCGGGACCTCTTTCAAAAGGATTTTTGCTCCCTCTTTTTGCTTTCGAAAATCCTTTACCGCTTGGATTATATTCCCCTCAATTATATTATCTCCTAAGATCACCACGATCTTCTCATAATCAGAGAAATGCTCTGCCAAGCCTAAAGCCTCTGCAATTCCCCCTTCACCCTCCTGATAGGTATAGTTTATATGCTTAAGCCCGAAGTCTTTTCCATTTCCCAAAAGCCTCAAGAAATCCCCGGCGTGATTTCCTCCGGTGACGATTAAAATGTCGTCTATCCCTGCATTGATCAAAGTCTGCAAGGGATAAAAGATCATGGGTTTGTCGTAAACCGGGAGAAGATGCTTATTGGTAATTTTGGTTAAGGGGTAAAGCCTCTTACCCAAACCGCCGGCTAAGATGACGCCTTTCATCCTCCGATATACCAGTCCCCTCTCTCAAACTTTATGGCCAGGGTAGCAATCTTGGTAAAACCGAGTTTCTCATTGCGGACGTGAATAGATGCTTCCCCAATATTTTTATCATCTTCGAAAGTAATATGAGTCACTTGGACGACGATGCTTGAGTCTTTGAGCTGCCAATTATCGTAAGCGTTTAAGAAAAGCTCTTTACTCTCGTCTTCTAAAAGTTGTCGGCTTAAAAGTTTTTCTGCCTCTTCTATTTGATTTGCCGACATTAAGCGGATGAACTGGATCACCCTTTCTTTGGCTCTCTCCTCTGTTCTATTTTTGGTACTGCTACAGCCGATTAAAGCAAAAAAAATAAGAAGACATGTTAGGCATCTTGACCATCCAAGTTTATTTTTCATCTGGTCTTACCTCTGCCTTTCAGATGGGGTTGTTGTTTAAATCTGTTTCTCGTTTATCGGTTTAGGTTTTGGTTACGTATCGGAAGTCGTATCTCGGTTTCGTATATCGTTATCTTTGTATACGATGCGTCCCGCAAGGTGCGGGACGAATAAACGACTGACGATGCCTTTTTGGACGATACCTAACCGAAACCGTAACCTTTTTAAACGCAACCCCAAAGATGCAATCACTATTTAATTGACAAAGCACCGTCGGATCGTAATAAAAAAGCTAAGAGCAGATCTTTAAAAAAATTCTCTCCTAGCTTTTTCAAAGGATCCGTCCGCACGGACGCCTTCTGGGCGCTTCGCGGGAGAATTTGAAATAAGGGCAATCCGAATTCCGGATCCGTAGGGTCGCAACACCTCATTTCCCTTCCTTTTTCTTCTCCTCTTTTCCGGGGGATTTGGTTTCGGCAGACCTCTCTTCCTTAGCACCTTTGGGGGTCTCTTCTTTCTTCTCAGCTTTGGCTTCCTTGCCTTTTTCTGCCTCCTCTTTTTCCACCCCCTCTTTCTTCTCGGTGATCACCTCGGGCTCTTCCACAGCCGCGGCTGGAGCCACCTCCGGCTCCTTGAACACTGTAGGATGAACCACGTTCACTATGGAGCCCTGCGGGTCAGTAAGTATTTGCGCCTTTTCCAATTTGACATCCCCCACATGGATGGAGTCCCCTATCTTTAAATTAGCCACATCTACTTCGATCTTCTCCGGGATCTCCGTGGGTAAACATTCCACCTCCAACTCCCTGAGCACATGCTGGAGAATTCCTCCATCTTGCTGGACCCCAATCGGGATTCCTACCAGGTGAATAGGGACTTTGATAGTGAGTTTTTTGGAGAGCGAGATTTGTTGAAAATCCACGTGCAGGATCTCTCCCCATACCGGATCGCGTTGAAGTTCTCGAATCAAAACTTTCTTGTCCCCATTTTTTTGGTCATCGATATTTAAGGTAATGATGACGTTCTCTCCGAGTCCCGACCTCAAAAGAGCGTGAAACGATTTGGCATCCACCTCCAGGGGCAGAGAGGGCGTCTCTGCTCCATAGACCACCGCGGGGATGATCCCCTTTCTTCTCAATTTTTTAGCATGTTCCTTGCCCAGCTTATCCCTCGGTTTTGCCGTGATTACAATCTCTTTCATCAGACTTTTCTCCTTTTGATCAATATTCGAAAAGTGAACTTACCGATTCACCTTTATGGATACGCTTTATGGTCTCGCCAAATATCTTATCCATAGATAAGATTTCAAATTTATCCGAAAGATTCTTATTCTCAGTATTTATGGTATCGGAGATGATCAGCTTCTTTATGGTAGATTTTTCAACCAATTCTAAAGATCTGCCAGACAGGACCGCATGGGTGCAGCAGGCATAAATCTGTTTGGCCCCTCTTTTGACCAAAAAATCTGCCGCTTGGGTTAAGGTTCCGGCAGTATCCACAATATCGTCCCGGATGATTATGTTTTTACCTTCTACCTCACCAATCACATTCAAAATCTCCACCTGGTTAGCTACGTGTCTTTTCTTGTCTAAGACGGCAAATGGCATGGAAAGCTTCTTGGCAAAGTTTCGCACCATCTTTATGCTGCCCAAATCGGCTACCACCACCCAATCATTTGACCCAAAAGCAGCAAAGTAGTCATAAAAGACTGGATTGGAAAAAAGGTGATCCATGGGGATGTCGAAGAATCCTTGAATCTGAGCCGAATGCAGATCCATGGTTAATACTCTGTTTGCCCCTGCCACCGTGATCAGATTAGCCACCAATTTGGAGGTGATGGGGACTCGGGGTTGATCTTTTCTATCCTGACGAGCATAACCATAATAAGGTATCACCGCAGTGATTCTTTCGGCGGAAGCTCTTTTGGCGGCATCCAGGATCACCAGAAGCTCCAACAGATTTTCAGCCGGAGGATTGGTGGACTGTATTATGAAAACATCCGTTCCCCGAATGTTCTCATTTATCTTAACCGAGATTTCTCCGTCAGAAAACCTTTTGATCTCGGCATCACACAGCGGGATCTTAAGATAATTGCTTATCTGCCGAACTAATGGCAGGTTTGAGTTTCCAGTTATAAGTTTTATCTTCTCATTCATAATGCTCTTATTCCTGACGTAAGACAAGTCCTAACTTATTGGAATCGGGAAATGAAATCATTTACTTCATGTTATCTGCCGTTGCAGGTAATTATCCTATGACATGCTTCAGTTCACTGGGTTTGACTCTTTTTAAACTCAGCTTCCGCTCCAGCATAAATTTATTAGATTCTTCTCTAAGTTTTTCTACCCTCTGCGCAGGAGTTAATTCTTTTTCTTCCTCATAAATACTCTCCATTATGTGGTGAATCTCTCTTAATCCTTTAGGCCCTTTCATAATTCAACCACCTCCTCTGGTGAACATATCTCAATCTCGTGATAGCCAAGTAATCTATTTATGCCATTCACCATAACCCTTGTCTTTAATTTCACAATATGCTCAAAATTCCAGCTGACAATTGCGTCTATACCATTTATTACCGCTACAGCTATATGAAGTGCATCACTTCTATACCGCTCAGGGATGATTCCCTCCTCGATATACCGATCAGCCATTTTCTCTGATTCTAAATCTATCTCCAGCAATAAGGGACTGCTCTCTCTTAATAATCCTTCTAATTGGGATCTCCTTGGCTCAGATGCCCGGCTAATTTCTCTGATTACTTCGTCCGATATATACATTCCTTCAGCTATTAAAGGCAAGTCTCTGAAAAGCTTTATGGTAATATCTTTCTTTTCTGTTTCGCCTTCTGCAAATACGAAATTAAATATGGTGGTATCGAGATAATACTTGATTTTCTTCAAGGTTGCCTCTTTTTACTATTTCCGGACCACACAGGCGAAGCTTAAAATAATCGGTGATCTTACCAATTAAGGATTTGCTGGAACTCTTACTCATCCGTTTTATCTTCTCATTCATAAACTATGACCCATGAACCGCCATTTCCTGGGTTGGGTGGCTGGGTCTACGAACCACGAACTACGAATCACGAACCGCCTAAATGGCTGGGGCGCCAGGATTCGAACCTGGGAATACAAGATCCAAAGTCTTGTGTCTTACCGCTTGACGACGCCCCAAACAGTTAACTGTCTTGGTGTTCTGTGCCAGCCTCTTTGCTTTTCAGCTGTTCTTCATAAGCTGCCAGGACCTTGTCTTCGATCAGCCTGCGCATCTCGTTGTTGATGGGATGAGCTATGTCCTGATGAGTCCCATTCTGCCTTTTCCGGCTGGGCATGGAAACGAAGTAACCCTTAGCTCCATTTATCACTTTCATCCCTCGAATCACGAAAGAGTTATCGAAGGTAACATTGACAAATGCCTTGAGCTTGGGCTCATCCCTAAAAGATATCCTCACCTCGGTGATTTCCACTTTGTCTTCCTCCTAATCAAAAGTTGATGTTGTTTGTGGACAGTTTACACTTCCTAACACACTTCGCTTTCGGCTTCCGAAAGCGAAGGGGATTCATTTCGAAGGACCTAACTCTTGCCAGGGATTGGCTGGGTTAAAAATATTTGCCAATCGCCCTCTGAAAGCCTTTTTGTCACCTCCTCTGCTTGTGATTTTTTCTCAAAGACACCATAAACGGTAGGTCCACTTCCCGACATGGATGACTTTATCGCACCGAATTTCTCCAAAGTTTCCTTGATCTGGCTAATCATTGCATACCGATTTACCACCACCCTTTCTAAGTCATTATGAAATTGCGTCAAAGTCCCAAAAAAACCATCCTTATTATCACAAATTTCTAAGTTAATAAATGATTTATCTTCTGTCAAGTCAATTTTTACATCCCCATAAACCCTTTCGGTGGAAATCTTGAAATTCGGACAAACCAAAACCAGCCAATAGTCTCGATATAAACTTATCGGCACAATCTTTTCCCCTCTACCCTGGGCAATAGCCTGTCCGGAATATAGGAAAAAAGGAACATCCGACCCTATTCTCGAACCGAGGGAATGCAATTTCTGAAAAGAAAGTTTTAAATCGAAAAGTTGGTTTATTCCCTTTAAGGTAAAGGCGGCATTTGAGCTTCCACCTCCCAAACCCGCTGAAACCGGGATTTTTTTTTCGATATCTATTCTCACTCCTCCCTTAAAGTTTCTTTCTTTGAATAACAAATCTGCGGCCTGATAAGCCAAATTTTTTTCATCTTTAGGAACATCCGGATGGTCACATTCGATAACTATACCTTTTTCGGTTTTATGAAGCGTCAATTGGTCATATAAATCTATGGCTTGCATCACCGAGAAGATTTCATGATAACCGTCCTCCCTTTTTTTCAGAACGTAAAGGCAAAGATTGATCTTGGCGTATGATTTAAGAGCTAATTTCTCCAAATTAAAACCTTCTCTCCTTCCATAAATTTAAGTTTAATCTCATTTCCAATCCAAAATCATCCACCTTTTTTCCACTTGCATTTTGAAAATTTCTGATTCTTTTGTAACCCCAGGCCCAATCGAGTTTGAAATTGGAATTGGGTTGATAACTGGCTTCAAATCTTATCTGGTTTGAATATTCTACGATCCCAGAGGGGAATTTCTTGGGATGCGGTACAGCTGGAGTTTGGGGCGTCTCGATCCTCCCCTCTCCTTTTCTTTTGTAGTCTTCTGAAAAGGAGACCTCTATGTCTTTGTTTAGATGATAGACGAGTTTCAAAAAGAGCCTATCCGCATCGGGTCCCAGAATGCTCCCCATTCCGAAACCATGATAAGTATAAATATTCCAGGGCTTATTTTGCCCATACACCCAATTGTTTATCTTGGTATACTCGATATTCATATAGCTTTTTTTCAAGCCGAACAATTGGGCGCCATCGAATCCGATTTGAAACCCAGTTTGTTGTGGCTCCGATTTAAAATCATATTGGAAATCATCCACCAAAATCTCTGCATAAAATTCCTTATTTTTAAACCAGGTCAAGGCCAGATCAAAAGCCCATAGAGGATTGTCATCCACGTCTTGGTTATATTGCTCGCCGTAGTAAGGCAAAAGAGGATTCAAATAATAAGGTTCAGGATTCCTATTTTGACCCCCATAAACAACCACCTCGGAGATTCCCATCTCCAATCCGAATTTCAGTTTAAGATTTACTCTGTGTCCGGAGAGATATCTTTTGGCAAAAAAACCCGGTGATAATTCCCCCACCTCTGGATAGTAGGGAACCCAAATTTGATCCAGAATAGTGGTAAAATAGATAAATTTAAATGAGCCCAGTTTGCCTTCCAGTTTGAGCATATCGAATGGGGGGATTAGGTCCGAAAGCAAAAGCACATCCTCTTTACCCGGTCCCCATCTTAAGTGATCCCTTCCCAAAAGAAGATAAAAATATTTTAAGTCTACTTGAGCATAAGCTTCGTCAAAAACTCCGGTCAAATCCTTTTTCCATTTTCTTCCCCAATATCTTCTTTCCTTTTCGGCTCTGGTATCGATTATCACCCGATCCTTCAAAACCAATCTTTTATCAAACTCAAGCGCCGCATCAAATTTCGCTTGCAAACGACCATAAGAACTGTCGTTTCCTGTTATATCACCAAAAAATACGGGATATGTGCCATATTTCAGGATATGATGATTTTCATCTTTCCCCGTCTTTGGCGGAAATTCCGACGGGTATCTTTTTTGATAAAGCTCTTCGATTTCAAAGCGGAATTCTTGGTTCAATTTTTCAAGAAGCCAGAGCTGAGACGCGGTCAATTCTAATTCTTGTTTTTTTTGCTTTTGGTTTATCTCTAAAATATAGGAGGCAATCTCCCCTCTGGTGTAGGGTTTAACATTTCGATGGAGTTGCGGAAATAAACCTTGGGGATAAAGCTCATCCAAGGTCGAATATACCCAACTATCCAAAGGTATGTTTTCCAATAGGGTGGCTTTTGAGACAGAAGAGAAAACACAGAAAATTAGAAAGAACAATAAGAAGCTAATTCTACAAATTCTTTTCCCCAAAGTCTTCCAGTTTCCTTTTAGTTCAGAACTGTCCCGAGGTGATTTAATTGCAAATATTCCTTACTTCTGTACCCAAGCCTGGGGGAGTGAGTGACACTAAAGCAGGAGTAGCAGAGTTTGCTCTACCTATGTATTAAAACGCGAGACAAGTCTCGCTACTCCGATCTTAAAAGTCCTTCACACAAAACGATTTTTACAATTTTACAATTTTCTTTTGATTCCCTTTGACATTCTTGGTGGCGTTTCGGGTATCCATAACCAACGGTGAGTTTTGAACTATAAAGTCATAATCATAAGCGGTGTGATCGGTGACGATCACCACACAATCTGCCTTTTGTAAAAGATCCTTGGTCAATTCGACTGATTTCATCACCGAGTCGTCCATACGAATGGATGGGACATGCGGATCATTATAACTGACTTCTGCCCCTCCGTTCTCCAGAAGTTTTATCACGTCTAAAGCCGGGGATTCCCTCACATCTTTGATGTCCCTTTTATAAGCCACCCCCAAGACCAATATCTTCGATCCTTTCAGGCTTTTCTTTTTTTCATTAAGAGCCCGGTTTACCCTTTCCACCACATATTCGGGCATGTGGGAGTTTATGTCACCTGCCAGTTCGATAAATCGGGCATAGTAATTCAAAGACTTAAGTTTCCATGAAAGATAGTGCGGATCAATGGGAATACAATGTCCGCCCAATCCCGGACCCGGATAGAAGGGCATGAATCCAAAAGGCTTGGTGTTAGCGGCGTCGATTATCTCCCAGACGTCGATTTTTAGCCTATCGCACATCAAAGCCACTTCGTTCACCAACCCGATGTTCACCGACCGGAAAGTATTCTCCAGAAGTTTGACCATCTCCGCACTCTTGGTGGAGGAAACCGGAATCGCTTTGACTATGGTCTGCTCATAGAAAAGCTTGGCTATTTTTGTGCATTCAGGTGTTATCCCTCCCACCACTCTGGGGGTATTCTTGGTGCCATAGGATTTATTCCCTGGATCTACCCTTTCGGGAGAAAACGCCAAAAAGAAATCTTTGCCCACCTTGAGTCCGGTTTCTTGTAGGATGGGGAGGATCAATTCCTCTGTGGTTCCTGGATAGGTGGTACTCTCCAAAATTACCAACTGCCCCGGATGCAGGTATTTTTGAACTTCTCGCACCGCCGCCAGAATGTAGGAAACATCCGGATCTTTGGTCTTGCTCAATGGAGTGGGAACGCAGATGGGAACGCAATCTGCTTTCTTTAAGGCAGAAAAATCGGTGGTGGCTTTGATCTTTCCAGATTTCATCAGAGATTTTAGATCTTCATCCGAGACATCATCAATATCCGATTTGCCTGAGTTGATTAGATTAACTTTATTGGGATTTATGTCGATCCCGATAACATGCAAGTTCTCTTTCCCCAACTCCACTGCTAAGGGGAGTCCTACATATCCCATCCCAATAACCCCCACCACAGCAGTTCTGTTTTTAATCTTTTGCTCTAAGGTTTTATACAAAGCTGTTCCTCCTTTTAATGACTAATGACGAATGATTAATGACGAATGACGGATTTTGAATTCATCCTCCGCTATTGATACAAATGTACAATTTTTTTTACGTCCTACTTGGTTTCCCCCTCACCCTAACCCTCTCCCCACTGGGGAGAGGGGATAGCAACGTCCGAGAAATAATTTACGCTCGTATTAGGTGTATTTTCTCCTCCAAAAATTCAATGTATCCTCTAACGTCTTTTCAATTGAAATTTCCGGTTTCCAACCTGTGGTTCTTTTTATCTTTGAATTATCTCCCACCAAAACCGGAATCTCGGCTGGTCTATTCTTTTTCTCATCCACCCCAACTCTTATCTTCTTTTTCGACAAAGAGACCAAAACTTTGAGCACGTTTTTTATGCTATACGCTTTTCCTGAGCAGATGTTATAAGCCTCGCCAGCTTTCCCTTTTTTCATCAAAAGCTGATATCCCCTCACAATATCCCTGACATCAGAGATATCCCTTTTGCTCGAAACATTGCCCACCTTCATAGCCGGGGGGAGGATACCCGCTTCAATCTTTGCTAATTGCGAGGCAAAATCTGGCACCACAAATCCGATCCCCTGTCGGGCACCGGTGTGATTGAAGGCTCTTACCCTTATGGTTTGAACTCCATAGGACTTGAAATATTGATATGCTAAAAGATCGCACATGGCTTTGCTCGATCCGTATGGGCTGATCGGCAGAAGAGATTTTTCTTCGGTTATAGGAATATCTTTTGGTTTAACCACCCCATACATGTCGCTTGAACCAACGATCAGAATTCTGACTTCCTTTCTTCTATTCCTCAAAATTTCCAATAGATACAAGGTGCCGGAAACATTTGCCTCGATAGTATCTGTTGGATGGGCAAAGGATTTTCCCACCGAGCTTAAAGCCGCCAGATGATAAATTTCGTCAGGATTTATCTTTTTTATGACTTTGGAGAGCTGGTTAAAATCAGTGATATCGCAATTAGTAAGGTGCAATTTCTTTTTAATCTCTCGGATATTTTCCAGACTCTCACAAGCCAGGCATATCCCAAATACCTCATCTCCCTTTTTTAAAAGCAACTCTGCCAAGTGAGAACCAACAAATCCCGCTATGCCCGTGATTAAAACTTTCATATGCAACTCGGCTCCCCCTCACCCTTTTTCCCTCTCCCCACTGGGGCGAGGGAATCATGTTCTCCTCTCCCCTTGGGGAGAGGACTAAGGTGAGGGGGCTATTTAAACTTTTGTCTATTTATCCGCAACCTGTGGCAATCCGAGCTCCGGCATGATCGCTTGGGTCAATTGCTCTGCTAACTGGTGATTGAATGTTCGGTTAAAAAAGGTTTCGAAAAATTTATCTTTAAGACCCCTCACATATCTTTCGTAACCAGCTACTGCTTTCCTCAAAGCTATTTCGTTTTTAGGAACCTTGACAATGAAGCTGTTAAGTTTCTGTGAATAAATAATGAACTTGGCTTCTTCCAGACTCTTAGCTTGGTATTTATATCCATCATCTGCTATTACTTCTTGCTGACCCATAAAGAAATGGCCAAGTTTCATTTTTCCCTTTGGAACGGGAATTTCTATGGACTGTTTTAGATATACAGAATCTATAAACTCTTCCGGGAAATTTTTAAGACCGTATGGGATTACCGAATCCAGCACCTCTTCTTTCAGCTTTTCAAGATTATTTTTTGTTCGAGCGTTTTTAGAATTTTTTCGCAGTTTAGCCAGTCCAATTCGTTCTTCTACCAGTTCACAAAGCCCTTCATAGATTGGCTTTAGGAAATTCTTTGGATCCAACCCCAAAGCCTCCAAAACCAACTTATCCAGCTTTTGCCTATCTTTCATCTTGACTTCTTCAGAAATTGGCTTGATTTGGCGGGTGCAGATCTTATCAAACGCTTTAATAATTTCTTTCTTACAGTCTGGAGAGAGTTGTCGAATATCCGGCAAAAAAGTGTATTCTTCAGCTTCTTCAACAGTTGTCCATAGGACCCCTTCACCGAAAGGGATCCTTCCACAAAGCTCAATACTTAGATAAAAAAGAGTACTGTTCAAAACCGAAGCCAATATCATAGTGTCTGTCTTTTTCTTCTCATAAATAGGATACAACTGCTGATCTAGAAAAACACCTTTTTTTGTATAGCCTACTTTGAAAGTTTTATCATATCCCTTTACCCAAATTAGGTGTGGAAGTTTTTGGCCCGGTAGTAAATACCAGAATTTACGACCTTGAACTGACTTCACCTCTGGAAATGGGGTTCCTCCATCTTGTTTTTGTCCTTTCTTTGTCTTTTGTTTTTCTCCCCATTGTATATATTTCAGTGCTCCTGTTTTCCCTTCTTTTCGCAAGTCCTTTTTACTCTTGGCGCATACAAATACCTTAATTTCTGATTTTGCATCATCGGCTGAAATACTATCAAACTCTTTTGGTGATTTTAACACTGGAGACACAAACTCTTTTTCTATACCCCAGTGTTTCATTTTATCATCATTGAGGTAGAAGAATTCGTTAATACCCGTTTTTATACCAAAACGAACATCCGCAACTTCTTTCAAAGGAATCAGTTTATCTTTGCACCGCTCAACAATCTCAAAGTAAACTTGGGGCGCTCTTAAATACTGCCCCCACTTTACCGTTCTTTTCGTATCTTCTAACTTCTGCAAAAGAACGGACTGTGTTACGATGCGGACTCTAAAATCTCGATCTTCACATTCCTTAACTTCCTCGTTGAGTCTTGTCGCACCACCTCCGCCCATGGCAAAGCAATTATAGCCTACTGCTTCAATCTTGTATATTAACCGATCTAACCCGCCCCAACGATTCATGGCTTCCAGCTTCATATCCCAGGGTATAAGCTCTTTGAGTTTCTTCTTCAGCTTAACAAACTTGACTAAATGATTGTCTCTCTCCTCCTTGTTTTTGCATCTTTCTAAAATGGTAACGATGGTATTTACTGCCGGGTCCTCAAACCAAGGTTCGCAACGAGATTCTATTATGGCAATGATCTTGAAATTTTTTAAAAAGAACTTTTGAAGCTCATAGCCGTAAGCAACATCCAACCATGCATTGGATGTAACTATCCCCATTCTTCCATCATCTTTTAAAAAGCGAGCAGTATGGAAGAAAAGATAAGCGTAAATATCTGCCTGCCCAGAAAGCTTCATGTCTCCGTTATCAAATAATTCTCTATATTCATCTTTCCAGTCATCAAAAATCACTTTTTCGATTTTCTTTTTGTATCCCTTGTCTTGTTTTTCTATTAACTCTTGCCTAATGTAAGGGAAATTGCCGACAATTCCATCGAATTGCGGAAGCTCTTCCGGAATCATGCGTTGTTGCTCAGGACTCGGCTTGGGATGAGGGAATTCAAAAACCTGCCCGGGCTTAACCTCAAAAAAGTCTTTGCGGTCGATTCTCGGAAAATTTGCATAATCGCTCAAATCATGACGATAAAGGTTGATAGTAGCTAACTCAGCAGGAAACTTAGCCACGTCTATTCCCCATAGAGCAGAGATAAGATTCTTGTGGTTTCTTTCTCCTAATATTTTCTTTCTATCATAAGCTCGAATCAAAAAGGTTCCCGTTCCGCAGGTAGGATCCAGAATTTTATCATCCTTGCTTCTTACACAGAAAGCATTGATCAAGTCGACCAACTCTTCTCCTGTGAAGTATTGCCCTAAAGCGTGCCTTTCCTCTTGAGGTATAAGCCTCTCAAAAACCTGCCCCACCACATCCTGCGGCATTTGAGAGAAATTGAAACGATTCAAGTCGGTAATCAATTTTGCCAGGGCATCGACGCCGGATGAGGGAATGACTATCCGGTCCAATAAATCCGGTTCGAAAACCGCCTGATAATCGATCTGCCGTGCCTGCTCAAAATATTCTTTCAGTTTGACATCGGCTTGCGTGGGGGTGGCCTCTGATAAATCCATTTTAGGAATGTCTGCTCTGAACCTTCGTAGGGTCATGTAGAATAAAATCTTTCCTAAAGTTCTGTAAACCATCTGCCGTGAGACGGTTTCGTAAAAAGCCTCATCTCCATAGTTTGGAATACCCTGCTTAACCGCCCA
>JALHUP010000134.1 GCA_022866585.1 Candidatus Zixiibacteriota bacterium
AAAAAATTGTAGTAGATGAAAATGGTAAACCAACTGAAGTGATTATTCCCTGGAAGAAGTATAAGGAAATCGAAGAGCTATTGGGATTAGATCTTGATAAGAAGGCTATCGAAGATCTCAAGCAAGCACAAAAAGATAGGGGAAAAGGTAAGAAAGATGCATACGTAGAACTGGATTCTATATGAAATACAAGGTTATTGTCCACAAGCGAGCGGCTCGTTATTTAAGAAGACTCCCTGAATCTCAAAGACAACGCATTAAACAATCTTTGAAAGAATTAGAAGATGGGATCACGGATAATGTGGATGTAAAGTCGATGGTGGGAGAGTGTAACCGTTGGTTCGGGGTGCCCTCACCCTGAACCCAGAATGAGAATTGGAGATTTTCGAGTAATTTTATGGATTGATCGTAAATTGAAGACAATATACGTTGATCATGTTGGTGCAAGAGGAGATGTTTATAAAAACTAATGGACTGTAACATAAGTTTAGGATGTGGTAGTTACTGTAGTTTATTGCCCCGACCTTTAGGTCGGGGATGAAGTGAAGAACTCCCTCACTCCTATGGGCTTTAGCCCACAAAACGGATCCCCCCGTTAGCGGGATATACGAATCTCGTTGGTGATATTCCCCCTTCCTTTTCCCAGCATTCCCCAAGAAAAATGCTTGACAAGGTTTCATGAATTATTATAATGCCCTAAATGAATAGAATGGATTCCCCCAGAAAGCGGTGGCAAGCAATATGGGCTGGGGTATCACGGGTTCGGGAGTGAATGATGCGGGCGATATAGTTGGGTGTCTTTGTCTGGTGCCAAGGCAGACAAAGGTTGTTGGTGGGAAACCATGTAAACTGTAGTTAGCCAACTTAGGAAGGTTTCGCCTACAATCATAAGGGAGGTTTCGTATGGGTACAGTTGAGACTCTGATTGGCAGATTGTCGATTTCGACTATCCTCAGGTATGGCTATGGCGGCTTCCTTTTAGTTGGGCTCTTAGCTCTTCGCGACCACGTTCAGGTCGAGGCGTGGATTAAAGCCACTGGAACTGTTGTCGCACCGCTTATAGTATTCTGTGTCGGAGCCTGCATATACGTCGTATACAGATATGTTGTGGGCGAGTTTCTCTTTTACCCGTTTATGCATTCTGTCCACTTTTTAACTGACCGCCTCTTCTATAGAGATGGCCAGCGCACTAGCCCCACCGGATTCTTGGGACAGGGTGGTATGTGTTTCAGCCAACGAAGGCAAGCCTATACAGCGATCCGTCGGGGTTTCTTTGAGCCTTGTATGCGGGAGACCCTTAATCTCGCCCACAGCGAAATCCACATCCTTTATCTGACCGCAGTTGAGTTTGCAGCAGCCACCTCTCTTTGGTGGACGGATCCTTCTCACAAAGTTGTTTCGTGGGTGTTCATAGTTGCTGCTGCCGTGACATTCATCGCAGCAGTTGTGACCGACATAAATCAGCACAAGATGGAGTATCGACTGCTTCGAAACCTCAAGGACAAGGTGGCACTTACTAACTTCCTAAGTTTAACTGGATATCAGTTTCAATGGCCGAACGAAGAGTAGGTGATGCAATGTTAAAGCTTGTCGACATTCCGGACAAGAACGATGGCAGAGGTGAAAGTTTCTATATTCCGCGGGAAGCGATTGAGTTCATCGGAAGCGTCGATGAAATTCATTTTGCAGCCATCGAGCCAGGTGCAGTTCGAGGGAACCATTACCACGTCGGTCGAAGAGAGTCCATATTCGTTCGATATCGTGACCAATGGAAACTTGCGTGGCGAGCAAGGGGCAATAGAGAGACTCTTGAACGAGCATTCAAGGGAGAAGGTGGCATCTTGATTATGGTTGAACCTGAAGTTGTGCACGCTATAAAGAACTTAGGTACACAGTCTATGCATCTGGTTTCATGCTCTAACCGTCGGTGTGATCCCTGCAATCCAGACACGTTCCCAGAGACGCTAATTCAATAGGAGTAGGTTAGAAGCCTCGTGATTCTGGCACTATTTATTTATCAGGTGCTCAGAACACCTCAAATACAAGGCTATTTTTGTCGGTTAATGCAGACTATATAATTATTTTTAGGTGGAAAGGAGACAATAATTCCATGGATGAGAGGAAAGAAACAGCACCTATACCCGATCAATACCGGGAACTCAATTTCTATGCCCGACATTATGACCAGAGACTGTGGATGGTTCCTGGAGCTGCCTATACACTCTCGATACTCTTCTATTCAATTATATTCAAAACTGATACACTGCTTTTGGGTAGAGTGGTGTTAGCCGTGTTGAATGCAGCGATCTTCTCCGCGTTTTTCATTCAGTTTGTTAAGGACCGTTGCTTTCAACTCCACATTCAAGATTTACTGGATCGGTTTGACAATTTTGGTGCAACGGTGGGCACTCGACTTATTCAGGACAATGATCGATGGTTCATCAAGTTTGCCAAGCAGCATCTCCGCGCAGTGAACTACATGTTCTACGTTATGTTGCTGACTTCTTTGCTTCATGTGTTTGTTGCCGGGTATTATCTGTTTCGTATTATCAGTTGTAGGTCAGGAGTCCCGTGCTCCTGACACTATTCAATTGTCAGGTGCGCAGGACAATTAAATTACGTGGTTAATCATCGTTATAGGAAAACTAGCTAATGGGTATACTTTCTTTAAAATCAAAATGGAAAAGATGGACCTTTCCAAGTAAGATAACTGTTATCGCTCTTCCGGTTACCATAATTGGAATTTTAATTACTATATTATTAAGCAAATCTTCAAACCAAGTTAAAATTTCCAATATGACTGGGGATTTTGTCGGAAGAGATAAAAATATATATCAATCCCAAATCATACTACCTGAGGCAGAAAAAAAGGACGATCTCGAAACAAAAATAAAAACTTCAAAAATAAAAATCGATCGTTTTTTCCAAGATTTTGATTCTCAGATCGAAAGCATAAAACAAGAATATCAAAAAGAAAATTCCAGAATAGTCAGTGTCTTCAGTTCACGAGGCATGGCTCAAAGTGGTGAGCATATAGAGGCTCAAATGGAATATGCACGCAATGCTAAGAATAAAATCGAAACAATATTAACAAATCTGAATCGGAATATTGAAGATATTCTACTTGAAAATTTTAATATAACAACACTTGAAGAAAACGATGAGTTTAAAAAGGAGGCATCACTGTTAATCCAAGAAAAAGAAAAAGTCAAAAACATATATAAGTTGTTTGAGGATACAGTAAAAGGTTGGGAGAAAAGGTGTCTCGGACATATAGAATTAACAAAAGATTTTAGACTTTAACCTGTTTGTTGAGTGATTTAGCCGATACCCCAGAATGGCTCGCGGCTCACGCAGTAGTTAGCAGGGCAGGAACCCCATGCTCCTGACACTATTCATTCGTCAGGTGCGCAGGGCATGTAACTTACGAGGCTGGCTGTTCAAGCAGTTACGGGGCTTATCCGGAAACCAGATATTAAGTAGATAGGCATTTCAAAGATTAAGGCAATGATAAGGGAGAAGTCAACCACAAGATATTCACTATTAACACCGCTGATTGGATTTCTGGGTGTTCTTGTGGGGTCGCTAGTCACTGGTGTCATCACTTGGCAGACGCAAAAGTTAGCCCTCGAGGAGTCTATACTAAAAATTCGAGCCGAACACGCGCAGACTGAGTTGCGGAATGCGATAGAGGACGCAAACCAATACCTGCAGGATGTTCTGTTGCTCCTGCAACTGCTTGATGGTAAGGCACCAGAGGAGGAGTTGAAGGCACAATATAGCAAAGTTACTAAGTCTGGATTCAGACTAACTCTGACGAGCAGCAACGACTTAGCGAAGTTGACCATGCTATTGAATGTCCACTTGGCTCGTAAGATGGGTGCAGATCTGAGAATTGACGACACCATTGACAAACAGATAGGAAATCCTGATGAGCTATTTGGAAAGTGGATTGCGAGAGCGAGGTTGGAGATTGCTCTCCAGCGTTCTAAATCGGCACCTTCCGATGAAGGTATAGATCAACTGGTCGAGATCCTAAAGCTATTGCGTCAGTAGTAGGTCTGCAGCCCCGTGCTCCTGACACTATTAAAGGTTTTGAACTCACCCCTGTACCCCCTCTCTTTCAAGAGAGGGGGATTAAGGGGGTGAGTTTGTTGTAACGTCAGAATTTGCACCCGGCGTATCCGCCTAACCCGTTGAATCTCAGTTGAGTCAAATGACCGTTGACACTTCTCTATATGGTGAGCCTGGTCGAACCATCCCCCAGATACCAAAATCACTCGAACTTTGGGGGTGATAGAGATAGGGTGCCGGTTAGTGGGAGAGGTAAAAAACTGTAGCTGGGGTTGCGATCCCTCGTCTTTGGTGGGGGGAGCTACCCGACACAATTTTCTATGGCAGAAAGGACTTAAAAATTGTAAAAACAATGTTCAGAAAGTTCAGAATGTCCAGAAAGTTCAGAATGTTCAGACCCTATTCAAGGTTTTGAACTCAACCCCTATGCCTCCTTTCTTAACAAGTCGCAGATCCCGCTGAAAGCGGGTAGAGGGGGATTAAGGAGGTGAGTTAGTTAGGAGCCCCATGTGCTCCTATCACTATTCATTTGTCAGGTGCAGGGCACCCGACCTACGAGGCTTATAAGTCACGAGAGTTTGCGGAGAATGAGGTCGGTTTGGTTGTTTATTCTTTCTTAGAAACCTTTATTCTTTTTCATTTTCAAATCCTCCAAGATTTTTCCATTTATTTTGAAAAACCGAGTTAACCTCTCTACGCCTTTTATGGTAAGTAGTGTAACCCGTTGCACTAAGTATGAAAAAACTTGCACAAAAATCTGCTTCTTTATCCCTCCCATAAACCCGTTTTAATTTTCCGAATTTACTTGTTTTAGGTGTATTAGGTCTATCCGATTTTGGTATTGCCTTAGATTTCAAATAGTTACAACCGTCGAATTTTAGAGAACTTCATCATTTCCTCTCCTTTTTTATCCTCTCGTCCTCTTAAGCCTGGCTAAATTCTTGTGGCATATATTTTGCTTTTCATCGGTATTGGAAAATAAGGAGGTTTGGATATCGAACAAATGATAAGGAGAGTCCAATGCAATGCTTCTTTTATGGAACGATCAGAGACGAAAATAAAGACAATGGTTCGACTACGCTCACCACAAGTGGACCCAACGGTGTGGTCTCCTTTACTATCCCGGATTTGGGGATAGTATTCAGAGCTCAATTTAAAGGAAAGGCGCAGGAATGTGAATATGCCAGCCTTTTGGCATTACTTGAGTTCATCGAGATAAATCCGCATCTTTTTAGAAATAAAACCGTGGAAATCTTTGGAGACAGTTTCGTGGTGGTGAACCAAGTGAATCTCCAGATGTTTTGTAATAAAGAACTGGAACCTTATCGAAATATGGCTTTGGTCTATAAAAAGAAGATCGCCTACAGCTTGAACTGGATTCCCCAAAATGAGAATCCCGCTCAGAATGAGCTGACTTTTAGATAAAGAAAACCCTTCTACACATACACACCCCCTTCTGCCCAAGAGAGCCTCCAACCGTCCCCGGAGGCTCTTTTTTTATTGACAAGAAGATCACCTTTCGCTAATTTTCAATTTGCAGGTTAAAAATTTCACATCGGTTCAGGACAGAGATTTAATACCTGCCCTAACAGGAGAGATGGATTAAAAGGCTTACGCCTTAACTCCAAAAAGTAAGGAGTTTATTCTTTTTAACATATCTGAAATCGCTTTTCACCACAGCGGAGAAAAATGAAATATTTTGAGTTGTTGAATAGAATAAAATCCAAAGAGATCGATCCTTTATATCATTTCACCGGAGAGGAGGATTTTTTAAAAGAGGAGGCTTGGAGAAAAATATCAACGGTTCTGGTCCCTGAAGATTTGAAAAGCTTCAATCTGGATCTCTTGTATGGTTCGGAAACAAGTGCGGTGGAGATTATCAGTAAAGTTTCCACTTCGCCGATCAACTCAGAAAAGAGATTGGTGGTGGTGTTTGATCTGCACAAGCTGTCCCCATTTTACAAGGACGTTCTTCTATCTTATCTCCCCAAGCTCCCTGATTTTACCTGTCTGATATTAACCTCTCCAAAATTAGACGATAAAGCAAAAAAAACAAAATTTTATTCAACCTTGAATAAACTTGCCACCACAGTTGATTTCCCACGCTTATACGATGACAAAATTCCAACCTGGACTGAAGCTAAATTCAGAGAATACGGCAAAAAGATAGCGAAGGAGGCAGTGCTGATCTTACACAAATATGTGGGGAATAATCTTTCAGACCTTGCTTCTGAAATTGAGAAATTGGTTCTGTATGTAGGGGAGAGGGAATCAATAAGTTCTTTGGATGTGGAGTCGGTGGTGGGGCTTTCCAAGACCTATAATATCTTCCAGCTCAACGATGCCATTGGAGAAAAGGACTGCGAAAAAGGATTGGAGATTTTAAAAAATCTTTTCTTACTTGGAGAAAAACCGGGGACGGTGATTTACAGGTTAGCGGAACATTTAGAAAGACTGATTAAGACAAAAAACTTTGTTCCTCAGAAGGGTGCATCTCTTTCTTCAATTCTTAAAGTCCATCCCTATTATGCCCAAAAATATCCGAGTCAAGCAGTAAATTTCAGCCAAGAGGAGTTAGAAAGGGGGTTGGTTCTACTCTATCAAACCGATGTTGATTTAAAGTCGAGCCGGATGCCTGACAAAATTGTGATGGAGCTTTTGGTTTACAATTTATGCCACTTGTAATAAATGCCAAATGACGAATTACGGATGATGAATATATACTTATTGTTGTAGTCGCGAGGGGAGAAAGAACCTCTCCCCCTTAGTCCCCCTCTCCACAAATGAGGCTGTGTCATAATTGTGTTTTGAGGTTGTAGCCGCAATCTTTAGATTGCGTAAGTCATTGGAATTCAACATCTCGATTTCGCAGACTAAAGGGGCTGTTGAAAAACCCCTCTCTTATGAGTTTTTAGTTTTTATGAATAAGTTCTTGACTTTGGGAAGGAGATAATGATTATATTGGAGCGATTTCAACTCA
>JALHUP010000135.1 GCA_022866585.1 Candidatus Zixiibacteriota bacterium
TCCTCTGGGGGTGAAGACGAAGATGTCGTCATGAAAGAGATCGATCTTCAGATACTCCAAAAATTCCGAAGGATTGGTCAAATCCTTCTGCCACTCCAAAACTTCCCTCAGCCACACCATTTGTTTATCCGATTCATCCAGTTCTTTTCGTCCTTCTTTATAAAGCCAATGAGCGGCGATCCCGTATTCTGCAGTACGGTGCATCTGATCGGTTCTTATCTGTATCTCCACCATTTTCCCTCTTGATCCAATCACGGTGGTGTGAAGCGATTGATACATGTTGGATTTAGGTAGGCGGATATAGTCGTGAATGTGATCAGCCACCGGAATCCACAGAGCATGAACGACGCCCAAAGCATGATAACATTCCGGTATCGTGCCCACTATAATGCGGATGGCAAAAAGATCGTAAATCTCCTCAAAGGGCATCTGCCTTTTTTTCATTTTACGATAGATCGAATCAAAGTGCTTAGGCCTTCCAGCTATCTCCGCATTTATTCCTGCTTTCTCCAATTCTCTTTTCAAAGGCTCGGTAATCTCCCGGATATAAGCTTCCCGATCTTCTATTCTTGCATTAACTTTCCGAACCAACTCGTTATAAGCTTCTGGCTCTAAGTACTTTAAGGATAAGTCTTCCAGCTCCCATTTTACCCGGGCCATTCCGAAACGGTGAGCCAGAGGAGCATAAACCTCGCGAGTTTCAGTAGCGATCTTCTTTTGTTTCTCTTTGTCCAAAGAACCCAAAGTTCTCATGTTATGAAGTCGATCTGCCAGCTTAATGATGATCACCCGAATGTCCTTAGCCATGGACAAAAGCATCTTTCGGAAGTATTCCGCCTGTTCCTCTTCAGCGCTTTTGAACTTAAGCTCACCGATCTTGGTGACCCCATCCACCAATTCCGCTATCTCCTCTCCAAATTCCTCCCTCAGCTGTTGAATAGTTACATTTGTGTCCTCCACCACATCGTGAAGCAGACCCGCCGTAATGGTGGCAGAATCCAAGTGTTGTTCTGCGAGAATGAAAGCCACCTCTAAGCAGTGCTGGATATAGGGGTGTCCTGATTCCCGGAACTTCCCCTGGTGGGCTTGGTTTGAGTACTCATAAGCTTTTCTCATGAGAGATATGTCAACATTGGCATTAAACGATTCAATCTGTATCACAAACTCAGCTAAATTCATTTTTAACCGTTACCTTTCCATTTGTTAGACGATTTACCTCTTCCAGAAAGTAAGGTTAGATTTTGAAAAATGAACCATATTTTTGCACCTCTCGACCCGGACAGCCTACCAGATGCCAGAGCAAAAGGTGTGAATAAATCCAAAACTTTTCTTTGTACTCTTTCTTTAATCCTAAAGTAAAGATTAAAGCTAATAGGTTTAAGCTCAAGTTTATCAACGTCTTAATAAAGACAACGGCTCTCAACAAAAAGTAACTTGCTCGGTCATAATTCTTTTTGAAGAATCTGTAATAACTGCGGCAGTATTCTATCCTGCCTTTAGACTTAAGATCAATTAGACTCTGCCCTTGTCTATGGTAAGCTTTAAATTGAGGCAGATGATATATCTTCCAGCCTTTCTTCTTCATTTGAAAGCACCAATCAGTTTCCTCTAAAAATAGAAAGTATTTCGGGTCTAACTCTCCCACCTGTTTTACTGCTTCTGGACGAACGATCATACAGGCACCGATTACTGATTCCACCTCTATGGGGGACTTAAACTCCCGATATTTGCTGGGATATTTTTGGGGAAAAAGAATCTTCAAAAACGATTTGTTGAAAAGCTCCTGAGTTAAAGTGGGGAAATTAGCAATGGAATTCTGCTTTGTCCCATTCGGATTCAAGAGTTGGACTCCAGATAGAGCCACATCTTTATTCCGATCCATAAAATCGATCAAGCCTTTCATAACTCCAAGCAAAACTTTCGCATCCGGATTCAGAAGCAAAAAATACCTCCCTTTTGCCAAATTCAGCGCTTGATTGACTCCTTGAGCAAAACCGATATTCTCTGAATTGGCTATGAGCCTAACCTGAGGGAAATCTTTTTTGACCATCTCTACGCTTTCATCCATTGAATTATTATCGACCACTAGAATCTCGAGGTGAATATCATCTTTAGTCTCCTCAATCGAGTTAAGGCACTCCCTTAAAAAGGAAGCCGTGTTGAAATTGACTATGATAACCGAGAGGTCCATATTTAATCTTGCTTATGCTCATGCACACAAATTTGTCGCATCTTGCTCGATCTCTTGATCCCTGACCCTTGCGTTTTCAGGGTCAAAGGGGAGTTTCGTCTCTAAAATAAATACGTTTACATTAATTCATTGCTTTTCTTTTGTTTTTTAACTCCCAGTATTTGGCATATTTGGTAAAGACATAGAAAGAACGAATCCCACTCAGAATCAATCCCGGGATGCCGTCTCTAAAGCCTTGTTTTAGAACGTAGGTTTTAAAAAAACTCAAGATAGGAGAAAACAACAGTTTTAGCAAAATCCCGGATTTCCCTTTTTGCATCATCTGGGAAGCAGAGAGAGTGGTATAGTGATCCAGCTTTTTTAAATTATGAGTTAGACTTAAAAAAGGATAATGCTCGATCATCCCTTTTAATCTGGCTGTTTTTCCCTTTATGATCACTCCCTCGTGAACCTGCTCTTCTCCGAAAAACCCCTTTTCTTTCCTGAAGAGCCTCAATACCCAATCCGGCTGCCAGGCGTGTTCTATCCACCGTCCCAAGAATTTCGAGCGTCTTCTTATCCAGAACCCATCAATCTCGGGAGAAGCATTTATCTTCTTTCTTATCTCCTGCGCTAATTCAGGGGTTACCACTTCATCCGCGTCGATATTTAAAATCCATTCAAAGGAAGCCTGCCTGCGGGCAAACTCCTTTTGCCGGGCAAAGCCCAGCCATTCTTGCGTGAAAACCTTAGACGTGTACTTTTGGGCTAGGGATACTGTTCCGTCTTCGCTTTTGGAATCGATCACCACGATCTCATCCACCCAATCTATGCTCGAAAGGCACCTTCTTATGTTCTTTTCTTCATTGTAGGTTATGATTATTGCAGATATTTTAGACATATTCCATTTCTTTACCAAGATCCTGCTTTGGTTCTAAAATTTTAGAGATGACCAAAGACGTACTAATACAAATGTAATTAGTTCTGAGGCGATGCGTCCCCCCTCACCCTAGCCCTCTCCCCCAGGGGAGAAAGAAAAGCGAGAAGAAACCCAGGTAGAAACATAAAAGAATTTTTTACGTTTGTATTAGTTCAAAAAATATAAAACTCTTTTTAGAATTTCTTTCATTTCAGAAGTTCGAAATAGACTTCTTCGGTATTTTTGGCGAATTGTTCCAAGCTGAAATTTTTTTCCACAGAAGATCTTCCTGCATTGCCGAAGTTTATCCTCTTTTCTTTATCTTCCAAGAGTTGGAGGATAGCTTCTCCTAAAGCCTCTTTGTCCCCTGGCGGGACTACAAAGCCATTTGTTCCATGTTGAATCACTTCAGGAATGGCATTCACCGAAGTCCCCACCACGGGCTTGCCCATAGCCATATATTCCAACAGCACCCGGCAAATGGTCTCGGACCCGACCGAGGCTACTACTCCTACATCAAAGACGGAGATGATCTCCCTTATGTCATTGACCTTTCCCACAAAACGAAAGTTATTTTCCATATTTGATTCTTTAACCTTTTCTTTGAGTTGCGATGCCTTTATCTGAGCGTTCTCCCCGGCAATAATAAATTTTGCCTGCGGAATTTTTTTTAAGACAAACTCTGCGGCTTGAATAAAATATTTATGTCCTTTGACCGGAGAGAGCCGACCTACCATCCCCACCACGAGGTCACCTTCACTTATGTTCAATCTATTCCTCCAGATCAGATCTGGTGGTCTGGGAGAAAAAAAAATCTCATCGATCCCCACGCTTATCTCGGACACCTTCTCTGGCTTGATTTTCAAATTTTGTAAATAGCTTCCCCTTAGGGTCTCAGCGGTTACGATGATAAGATCCGTTAAGTTATTATTCAAATATCTATTGAAAATATTATCTTTAGGAGGTCTGGTATCCCCTCTGGTTCTAATCAAGGGGATTTTCTTTTTTAAAATATATTTATACAGTGCTACCACTAAATGCCCCTCTCCCCGATGGGCATTTATAATGTCGATATTCTCCCTTTTGATCAAATCCGCCATTCTTTTAATATTATAGACGATCATCCCGGGGCTGGTATGGCTTAAGTAAAGATCTTCATATACTTCCAGACCAAGTTTTTGAGCCTCCAAAATCGGGGGACTTTTGGGGTCTGCCGCCACTATGACCTTATGCCCTCTTCTCTTTAAGGCATATGACAGGGTTATGGCGTAATAGGCACAGGCATTATACCATCTAACGTTGATCAACTGCAATATGTTCAGATTTCTCAAGTTTGGTTTTTTCCTTGAGTTGGCTCAAAAGTTTGGTAAAGGTTTTTTGAACATCCTCGACTGTGATCAGGTCCAGGCAAGAAAGTTTGGTGCAACTATGTTTTATTTTTTCGCAATCAGGACAATCAACTTCCTTTTTCAAGAATTTATGCCGTGAAAAATCCGGATAAGTCCAACTAATGGGACTGTGAGGACCATAAATGGTAATGGTTGGCTTACCCATAGCTACTGCTATATGTTTAGTGCCATTATCATTCCCTATATGGAGATCGCATCTCTCTAAAATTGCTCCAAGTTCAAAAAGATTTTTAGTCTCCCAGGAGATGATGGGGTGTTTCTTCATAAAATGTTTCACTTTTTCCACTACTTCTTTTTCACCAGGACCCCAGACTAAAATTATTTGGGCGCCAAATTGAGAGATTAGCCAATCTACCAATTGGGCATATCTTTCCAAAGCCCAGCGATTGAAATGCCTGCGGCTGGTGGGGGAAATGGAGATTAAAAGATTTTTGGAGTCAATTTTATTTTCCTCAAAAAACTTTTTAACAAAAAACCTGGCTTCATCTGGGATGAAAAAATCTAAGTTCACCTTACAATTTTCAATTCCCAAAATTTTCAAAAAATCTAGCCGGCTTTGGGCCGCATATTGGGGAATCTTCTCATCTTTAATTACTATATTGTAAAAACGTCTCCGGAGAGGATAATCATAACCCGCTCTATGTTTTGCCCCGGAGAGGAGGGAAAAATAAGCGCTGCGTGGATTTCCGAAAAAGTCAACCACCAGATCAAATGAGCCTTTTCGCACTTCCCAGATTTTCTTTATCAAATAAAGGGGGTTTCTATATTTCTCTTTATCTAAGACTATCACCTCATTCAAATAGGGATTTAAGGACAAAAGATCGGAAGATTCTTTCTCGGTCAAGAAAGCGATGTAGCTGTCTTTATACCGGGATCTCAAAGCCCTCAAGGCGGGAGTGCACATCAAGACGTCCCCGATTCGTCTGAGTTGAATTATCAATATCTTCTTAGGATGGTTCATCGCATACTGAATTCAAAATTCAAGATTCAAAATTAATTCTAAGACAATCAGCCAAAATCTTTTTACATTCTACTTGATTTCCCCCTCACCCTACCCTCTCCCCCTGGGGAGAGGGGGCAACATTATATCAGAGATAATTACATGTCTATTATAATCGGCTCCCAGTCTCAGTCATAGTCTCAGTCTCTATCTTTTCATCTTCTCTTCCACGCGCTGGATGTTGCTTTTCACAAAATCGCTTTCCCTTTTTGTTCCCACTTCCTCAAAGAGAGAAAGTCCGCTTTGATAAAATTCCAAAGCTTTGGAATAATCTTTCATTTCTTCATAAACCGCCCCGATATTTGTAAGATCACCGGCTTGCCCAAAAAGATTTCCAATGGTGCTATCGATGGCCAAGGCTCTGTGGTGATATTCCAATGCTTTTTCTAAATCTTTTTTGTCATGGTAAATCAGACCGATATTACCTAACACACTGGCTTCGTCCCTCCTGTCCCCAATCTGCTGGAAAATTCTTAAGGCCTCTTGGTGAAGAACCAAAGCACTGTCCAAACCTCCTTTTGATCTGTAAATCAAAGCCAGATTGTTGAGCTGAGAAGCCTGAGCTATTAGGTCACCCATATTCTTAACAGTCTCCACAGATTTTCGTTGATAAAAAGAAGCGCTGTCCAGATCTTTTTTCATCTGATAAATCAAGCCGATATTGGCATAGGTATTCCGTTCACCTGCTTCATCTTTTGTTCTTTTAAAAACCTTCAATAACTCAAAATAAGTCTCTTTTGCTCTATCCCAATCTTCTCGAATCTGAAAAATCAAAGCCAAGTTCGTCAGACTCATCACCCTCGCGCTGTCATTTTTTGAACTCTCAGATAAACCGGCGGCTTGATTATAACAATTTATGGCGGTCCCGAAATCCGAAAGATATGAGGCGGAGTTTCCCATCAATATGTAAAGGGCGATCTTTTCGCTATCTTTTAAGTTCAGCCCCAATCCTTGTCTGAAAGTCTCCAGTGCGTTTGAATAGTCCTCTTTGATTCTGTATTCCATTCCCTCCTTAAAGAATAGCGTCAATTGTGGTTTGTCGTTTTTGTCCAAACCGTTGATATAATCCTGAAGCTGAGCCAAAAGCCTTTTGGTTGGATTGGATTCTAATTTAGGTTTCTCTTCTAACTTAGGCGCCAGTTCTTCCTTTTTCGGTTCCGGGATATTGACTTTCTTAATAAATTTGACATCGATCGCCAACAGCACAATTACTAAAAGCAAAAGTAAGATGCTTTCCTTTATTATGAATCCCTTTGCCTTTTTTCTTCTGAGATCAAGCCAGACTTTTATTATGCTTAGTATAAAAATTAAAACAACCAGAATAATAAGAATTGTTGCCCACATGATAATCTCCTATTTAGTCTGAATCTGTTTACTACTACTGCTCACTGCTTGTTATACTGCCGTATCTACAAAATAAGGCTTCTATGTTTATCGATTAGCGGTTTGAGTTTCGGCTATGTATCGTATCCCGTCTGTGGGTTTCGTCCGTCGTATTTGAGACGATGCGTATGTATTTATACGAATAGACGTGTGACGATGACTGTTTAAACGACACTTAACCAAGGCCGTAACCTCCTAAAACGAAACCCAAAGATGCAACCGTTATTTAATTGACAAAGTAATATACACTTATTTCTCAAATCTTAAATTGCATCTCGTAGAGTCTTTTGTACAATCCCTCCTGTTGAATTAAACTTTTATGATCGCCCATCTGGACGATTTTGCCGTCGTCTAATACCACTATTTTATCCGCATTCTGAATGGTGGACAATCTATGAGCAATAACGAAGACCGTGCGTCCTTTCATCAAACGGTCGATTGCCTCTTGAACTAAGGCTTCGGATTCTGTGTCTAAAGAGGAGGTGGCTTCGTCAAAGATCAAAATAGGCGGATTTTTAAATAATGCGCGTGCTATTGCCAGCCTCTGCCTTTCTCCTCCTGAAATCTTGACTCCTCTGTCTCCGATTATGGTCTGATATTTTTGAGGCATGGACATTATGAACTGGTGGGCATTAGCGGCTTTGGCGGCAGATTCAACTTCCTCTTTAGAGGCCTGGTTGTGACCATAGGCAATGTTGTTCCAGACCGTGTCGTTGAACAGAATGGTTTCCTGGGTCACGATTCCCATTAAATTTCTTAAAGATCTTAAATTAATTTTTTTGATATTAATGCCATCAATTTTTATTTCTCCAAAGGTAGGATCATAAAAACGGGGAAGCAAATCCATCAGAGTTGATTTCCCTGCTCCCGAGGGACCTACCAAAGCTATAATCTCTCCCGCTTTAACCTCAAGGTTTATACGGGATAGAACCTCCTTATCGCTGCTATCGTAGCTGAACGAGATGTTTTCGAAAGCCACTTTGTCTTTCAGGGAATCTATTCTTATGGCTTCGGGACGATCTTTAATCTTAGGCTCGGTATCTAAAACTTCGAAAATCCTTTTGGCGGCGGCCAGCCCCTGTTGAATATCGACGTTCAGCTGGCTTAAGCTCCTCACCGGCTGCATTAAAGAAAGCATGGCGAAAAGGAAAAGAAAAAATCTGCCCGGATCCAAATTCCCTGCCACAATATCTTTGCCCGCAAACCACAAAAGCAAAACTGCCGCAAATACCCCCAAGATTTCGGTCAAAGGCGGACCCAAGGAACCTATGCGGGTGAGCTTGACCATGGTCTTGAAATAATCTTTTGTAGCATTGGTAAATTTTTTGATTTCAAATTTCTCCATGACGAATGCTTTAACTACCCTGATTCCGGAGATGGTCTCCTGCAATACCGAGGTCATGCTCCCCATTTTTTCCTGAGTGAGGACGCTTGATTTTTTAACCTTTTGCCCGAATCTTCCAATTATGATGGACGCTGGAGGAAAAAGAAGGAGGGCCACTAACGCTAACTTCCAGCTTGCCCAGAAGACCAAAAACAGATACACTAACAAAAGAAATCCCTGACGCAAAGCCTCCGCAAAACCATTGGCTACTGCCCCCTTAACTAAGGTGATGTCATTGGTGATCCGGGAGATCAAGACCCCGGTTTTCTGCCCATGAAAATATTCTAAAGGCAAAAGATGAAAATGGCTATAAAGTTTATTTCGCAAATCCATGATCACCCCTTGCTCCACCCCCACGATCAAAAAGCTCTGCGCATACCAGAACAAATTCTTAACCAGAAAAATCAAGAAGATTAAAATACAAAAACGTCCCAAGGTCTCCATTTTGGTCTTCCCAATAATTAGCTGATTGAATTTCTCTTTCAAAATTTTGGGCATAAGCGCCACCAAACTCTTCTCCCCTCGTGGAGAGATTTCTTTATTTGAAGAAATGTCTTGGCTAAACGTTCCTTGTTCGGAAAAGATGATTTTGGTTAAAGGAACAACCATGGTGATAGAAAAACCGCTCATGCCAGCGAAGAGAACCATAAAAATCATGGCTAAGATCAACTGTTTCAAATGCGGCTTTAAAAAACCAAGTAATCTAAAGTAAAGCTTCATATAACCTATTTCCTTGACGTTCAATGAAATACAATGAACAATGAAATTAATACAAACACACGAAAGTTTGTTACTTCACCCGATTTCCCCCTCACCTTTATCCTCTCCCCTAAGGGGAGAGGAGGAGCTTCGTAGTAACAAAAATAAATACATTTGTATTATTTTTCTAAGCTTTTTCTTTAACCAAGACTCTTGTTTCCATCATCTCTTTTGTTGCTTCTTTTACCGTTTCAACCGAGATTTTACCATTTGACGAACAAATGATTTTATGATTTTTCCCTCGAGGTCCAAATTTGACGGGGTCGGAATCCAAAAACAAAGCTAAAGTTGGTGTTCCCACTGCCGTCGAAAGATGCATGGCTCCTGTGTCTCCAGAGATAAATAAGTTACATCTTTTAATTAGAGCGACTAAGACCGGAAGGGGAAACAAGTCTGACAAGATTTGTTTATTCTCATTTTTTAAAGTCAATCCTTTCCGCCGAAGGCGGATCCTTCGGATAATGATCTTTTTTTCCTCAGGTCCCCAAATAAAAATCACTTTGGCATCAAAATCGTCTATTAGCCAATCTGCCAAGCGGGTAAAATTGTCCAAATCCAATCTTTTCTTCCCTCTCCCTCCAAGATTTATACCGATCAAGAAATCATCAGGTAATATGCCCTTTTCTTTAAGATATTTTTTAACAGACAGTCTGTTTTCAGGATCAACTTCAATTTTTAAGTCACTTCCCTCAAAGTCGCCCACCAAAAACCGCAATAGTTCAAGATGCATTTCCGTCGCATGCCTTTGGAGAGGAAGCGAAGGAACCTCCAGATTCAAGAAGAGATCGCTGTGTGGCTTTTTGTAACCTATCCTGTATTTCGCTCCACAAAGATAAGCCAGAAAAGAATTGTTAAGGGAGAAACTGTTTTCATCGCTTGCGTCAAAAGCTAAATCAAATCTTTGTTTCCTTATCTTCCTGATAAAAAATACAAGCGAAAGCGGATGAAAAATGTATTGTCTTTTTTTTGCCACAAAAATCTGATCCACCAAACTTGAATTGTAAAAAAGAGTGTGAAAAGTTTTGCTGGCAAGATAAGAGATATGTGCTTGTGGAAAAGATTTTCTTAGGGCAGAAAGTAAGGGCGTGGTCAAGATCAAATTCCCAATTCTATCATCCTGCCTGATGACTAAAATTTTTTTGATGCTGGAAAGATCCACCTCTTCAGGTGTAAGCTTTTCCTGTTTTAGAAATAAGCCCAAAATGAAAACCAAGAATTTTTTTCCGATATGTTCTATTTGTTTAAATACCATACAATTTCTCACCTTAGTAATTGAGCATTATATTAACATAAAGGTGCACAAAAGTCAACCAATTTCGGAGTCAGAAAGGGCTTGTTGAATTTTTTTGCAAAAACTAAAAAAGAAGCCGAAAGTGTAGTTGCTTGATTATGGTTATCTACTAATTATGATGACAACCCTACATAGCGCAGTGAGGGGAAATGTAGGGGCGACCCTTGTGGTCGCCCGTAAAACCGGTTTCGGGAGGGGACAAGCCCCTCCCCTACATAAGCTTTCCGCGAACAATCTACCATGTTCACAAAACCTGCCAAGCTAAAAAGTTGATGACCATTATCAAGCTTTGGAATGCCCAATAAATTGGACAACTACATGTTAGGTTCAAAAGTAATCCTTTTGGCACTTGGGGGAATTTCAAGTTGGAATTTCTTTTCCGGGATGAGGAGATTGAGTTTACGCTCAATGAATTTTATCCTGGCAGATTCATCCTGAAAGGATTCACCGTGAACGGATTCTTTGGCAGTTGACTTTATCTCGATAACATTTGCCAATCCCACGTTTTGATGGGATGAAAAATTTTTATATTCTATCTCGTAAACCTCTCTCCTTTTCTTATCAGTCCACACACTTCTGGTGAGGCGGCATCTCTTAGAATCAATCCAATATTCTTTGGTCCACCTTTCATCTTCAGATTTATAAATGAACTTATTTCTCTCTTGTCCCACATAGAGCATGTCTTTTTCGCTCAAAACATTCTCGCCGGTGATTATTTTCAAAAGGGTTTTCAGATCTATTTTCAAGCTCCAAAGCGCACTTTTTTCGAAGTCCGAAAAGTTGCCCCTGTAAAACTCGTTATCATTAGGAAAATAAAGCGTCAGGCTGTCATTCTCGCCTTTTGCTTTGAAAATATCTGTTCCCCAAAATGATTGAGGGTAAAATGAAAAAAGGTCGGGCGACTTATAAAAGAGCTCAATCGTGCTTGAGAATTTCGCTTTTTCGCCTTTGAGTTTCAAATTCATGATACAGGCAAAAGTTTCAAATTTTACCTGATTTCTAACTGCGCATTTTAAAATATTTTGCTGAGTCCTCTCCTCAGGCAGAATCTTTGGCTTGGGAGCACAATTGAAAATCAAAAAGGTGGTTAAGATTAACGATGAAAATATGAATTTTGACATCCTAATAAAAGCACATTTTTTTGATGCGAAGCTACCCCCTCACCGTTGCCCTCTCCCCGGAGGGGAGAGGAAGGGAGATCCGCTTAATCCGTTCAGGATGAATCCTTTTCCATCCGTTGACCGTCTTTATAAAAATCGAGTGAAATCTGCGCCGGCGAAAAGATAGCTGAAAAAACTTACAAAGGGAGATAAAATTCCCCATAGGATAGGAACATGTAAGGTTTGACCAATTAAGATGATCCCGATCAGCAAAAATGGACCGAATCTTTCTAATTGCATAAAAGGTTCCTCATATTGTGGTGGCAAAATTCCCATCAAGATTTTCGATCCATCCAATGGAGGTATAGGGATCAGGTTGAAAAAAGCCAAGACTAAATTTATGGTCAGCCCGAAAACTATCATCGTCACGACAATCCCAAACATTGATGAGTGTAAATCGGGGTTCATCGGTAAAATATTCAAGAACCGAATGATCACACCACAACCCAGGGCAGTCAACATGTTTGCTCCCGGACCTGCTAAGGAGACCCA
>JALHUP010000136.1 GCA_022866585.1 Candidatus Zixiibacteriota bacterium
TCAAAAATAGAAGATGACCGCCATCCAAAATTGGAATAGGGAGCAAATTTATGAAGGATAGATTGACGGACAAAAGTGCCATGAAGGAGAGGAGATTGACAATTCCTGCTTTGGCGGTCTCTCCTGCAACTTGAGCAATAAGGACAGGACCACCTAAAAGCTTAATAGATGCAGTCCCGGTAATAAGTCCGATGATGAACTTAATTGATTCCACCAGGATAAAGACGGAGGTGCCAATTCCCTCTAAAAACGATCTAAAAAAACCAACTTTGACTATGGTATAGCTGGGTCCTATCCCGATTTTTCCTACATATTTAAGCTCTCCTTTTTCATCTAAAACTCTGTCTTTAAAAGTAGTGAGGGTGGCATTATGTTCTTCTCCGTCTCTTTTCCACTTGACTTCTATTGGTTTTTCCACTTGTTCGTAGATAATTTGCGCCATCTCTTTGAAAGTTTTTACTTCGATTCCATTTACGGAGATGATCCGGTCACCGGGTTTGATTCCCGCCTTGTCCGCTGGCCCCCCTGGTGCCACCAAGCCGATTTGATTAGTATTTTCATGAACTTCCTGTTTGCCGGCAAAGAAAGTTATCCCCCAAAATATCAAAATAGCCAAGATGAAATTCATAGCCGGACCTGCAAAAACCACCAAAGCCCGAGTGTGAATCGGTTTGGACATAAACTCCCAGGGTTCACCTTTTAGCTCCTTTTCGTCTGGATCCTCTCCTGCCATCTTCACATATCCACCTAAAGGAATCCAGGAGATGCAATATTCGGTATCGCCAATCTTTTTCCCGATCAACTTTGGAGGAAAGCCCAATGAGAATCTTTCCACTCTGATTCCCGATTTCTTGGCGACTAAAAAGTGCCCTAACTCGTGAAAGAAAATCAAGATTCCCAAAACAAATAATGTGGCTAATAATGTGGTCATAATTTTCTTTCTAATTCATCCCCCCTCCCCTTGGGGGAGAGGGCAGGGTGAGGGGGACTAAGTATAATATAAACAGTTCATTTCGATTGTATTAGTAAATAGCGCGAAACAAGTTTCGCTACTCCAAAGTTCGATCCTTTATGTTTATCTGTCTATTCGCCTCTTCTCTTGCCCATCTGTCCGCATTCAAAATATCGTCCAGATTCGGATTTTCTACCACTTCATGTTTCTTTAATGTTTTCTTAACGATTCTGCAAATGTCAGCAAATGAAATCTTTTCCTCCAGGAAAGCTTTCACTACGATCTCATTGGCTGCAGAAAGCACTGCCGGTGCTGTTCCTCCCATCTCTAAAGCCTGATAACAAATTTCTAAGCCAGGGAATTTTTTTTGATCAGGTTCAAAAAAAGAGAGAGTTTTTATCTGGGTCAAATTTAGAGGTTTGTTATTAGTAGGTAACCTTTCCGGATAAAATAGAGCATATTGGATGGGAATCCGCATATCCGGAATGCTCATCTGGGCAATCAAAGATCCATCTACAAATTCCACCATTGAATGAACTATGGATTGGGGATGAATCAAAACCTTTATCTTAAAAGCCGGCATATCGAAAAGCCAATGCGCCTCGATCACCTCTAATCCTTTGTTCATCAGAGTGGCTGAATCCACGGTGATCTTTTTTCCCATCTCCCAGGTGGGATGAGAGAGCGCCTCATTTACCTTTATATTCTTCCAATCCTTCTTTTTCCTTTTGAGAAATGGTCCGCCGGATGCGGTCAAAATCAATCTTTTCACCTCATTTTTTTTCCCGCTCAAAAGACACTGAAGGATGGCTGAATGTTCGCTATCTATGGGCAGAATCTTTACGTTTTTCTCTTTAGCTTTTTGGGTCAAAAGATCGCCCGCCATGACCAAAGTCTCCTTGTTGGCAATGGCTAAGCCTTTTCCGGATTCGATAGTCGCAAGGCTGGGCAGAAGACCAACTGCACCGACTAAAGCATTTATCACTAAATCTACTTCTGGATCAGAACACAACTTTTTCAAGCCATCCATGCCAAAAAAGACTTCGGTCTCATTTTCTCTTTCTTGTAGTGAGCGAAGCGAATCTATAAAACCTTGAAAACTTTCTTCGTCTGTAATCGCTACCCTCTTTGGCTTAAACCTTTCGATCTGTTCCTTAAACAAGCCTATATTGGTATTTGAGGAAAGTCCAAAGACATTGAATCTATCAGCGAAATTGGATAATACGTTCAACGCATTTCTGCCGACCGATCCAGTCGATCCTAAGACAACGACGTTTTTCACAAGAAACCATCCTTTCAGTTTTAATATAAAATTGACTTGGAGTTAATGCAAGCCTTTTATTTGCTGAAAAATATACTTGATTGAGCTTATTATTTAAGATATATTCAATTCTGGAGTGTCAAGCTTCAGCTTGACCAGAAGAATTCGTTTTCATAAGAAACCGTAGGTCGGGTTGCGATCCCGCCTTTGGCGGGGGAGCTACCCGACACATGCTCTAAAAAGAGAATGAAACGAACCAAAAGAATCGGCATCTTAACCGGCGGGGGAGATTGTCCGGGACTCAATGCCGCTATCCGGGCTGTGGCTAAAACCGCCATCTTTCGCCACCAATCCCATGGATCCTGCGGAATGGAGGTGATCGGGATTGAGGACGGATACGAGGGTCTGATCAAAAAGAAGACCAGAAAATTAGAGACTAAGGACGTCTCCGGAATATTGACGCTGGGTGGAACCATATTGGGGACTTCTAATCGGGCTAATCCCTTTGCTTACGGAGAAGAGAAAAAAGACGTTTCCAAAGAGGTGTTTAGAAATTTCCGCAATTTAAAACTGGATGCTTTGGTCTGTATGGGAGGAGATGGCACCCTGCATATCGCCCATGAATTGACCCAGTTGGGAATGCCAATAGTGGGAATACCCAAGACCATTGACAACGACGTGGGAGCCACCGATTTCACCCTTGGGTTCGATTCAGCTGTGGCTGTGGCAACTGAAGCTATCGACAATGTTCATAGCACGGCTGAATCCCATCATCGCGTGATGATCATAGAGTTGATGGGAAGATATACCGGGTGGGTGGCTTTGTATGCGGGTGTAGCAGGAGGGGGGGACATAATTTTGATTCCAGAGATTCCTTACAAAATAGAAAAAATTTGCCAAGAGGTTAGAAGAAGGAGTAAATTTGGAAAACGTTTCAGCATCGTGGTGATGGCTGAAGGAGTAAAGTTTTCTGTCATAGACAGATCCGCCTCTGGCGGAGAGGATAGGGAATTGGTGGTCGCAAGAAGAGTCAAAGCCAGCACAGATCCGATTAGATTAGGAGGAGTAAGCTACAAGATCGCTCGACAGATAGAGGAGCTTACAGACGTGGAGACTAGGGTCATCATACTGGGACATCTCCAGCGTGGGGGAAAGCCAACGAATTTTGATAGAATCTTAGCTACTCAATTTGGCAAGAAAGCGGTGGATTTAGTCATGGCGGAAAAA
>JALHUP010000137.1 GCA_022866585.1 Candidatus Zixiibacteriota bacterium
ATAAAGGAATTCACCGACAGATTTGTGGCCAGAGCAAAGGCTTTGAAAGTGGGAAATGGCTTGGATCCAAACGTGGAGATGGGACCATCTATTAGTGAGGATCAGCTAAATACGGTGATGCAGTACGTGGAGATCGGCAAAAAAGAGGCAAAACTTCTCTGTGGTGGCAGCCGGTTAACATCCGGAGATTACAAATATGGATATTTTCATGAGCCCACCATTTTTGGGGAAGTGGATCCCAAGATGAGAATCGGCCAAGAGGAGATTTTTGGTCCAGTGGTAGCAGTTATTCCCTGCAATAGCCTGGAAGAGGCAATAGAAATTAACAATGGCACCATTTATGGACTCTCCGCTTCGGTCTATACTCAGGACGTAAACAGAGCCTTCCAGGCTATGAGGGACGCCTATACGGGAATATTCTATGTGAACGCCTCCACCATCGGGGCAGAAGTCCATCTCCCCTTTGGTGGCACCAATCAGACCGGAAACGGGCACCGGGAGGCGGGAACTGCGGCTCTGGACGTCTTCTCCGAATGGAAAGCGATTTACGTCGATTTCAGCGGAAAACTTCAGAAGGCGCAAATTGATGAAGTAATACCTTAATTTTTGAGAGTAAATTTTCGTTTTATTTAGATGAAGGTGGGCGCCCCTGTTGCCTTAAGCTAACATCGAAAGGATGGGCGCCCGTCAACATTTAAAGAGAAAGTTATGAGATTATCAGAATATCGTTAAAAAACGCTTCGCGTTGATTTCCCCCCTCACCTTTATCCTCTCCCCCAGGGGAGAGGAAAGAAGAGAGGGATAGCTTCGCGCCAGAAATAAATGCGTTCATACTAATCTTAAGTAAGGAAGGTTTATGCAAAAGAAAAGAGTCTTGATAATGGGTGCGGCGGGAAGGGATTTTCACAATTTTAATGTAGTGTTCCGGGATAATCCTCAATATGAGGTGGTTGCTTTCACTGCTACCCAAATTCCGAATATCGAGAACCGAAAATATCCTGCTGGGCTGGCAGGCAAACTTTATCCCCAAGGCATCTCTATTGTATCTGAAGATGATTTGGAAAAGCTAATAAAGAAATCCAAAATCGATGAGGTGGTCTTCTCTTATAGCGATGTCTCAAATCAATATGTAATGCAGAGAGGAGCTTCGGTCATGGCTTGGGGAGCCGATTTTAAACTGCTTGGAAAAAGAAGCACCATGCTTAAATCCAAGCGTCCTGTGATTGCAGTCTGCGCCGCAAGAACCGGAAGCGGTAAAAGCCAAACCACCCGCAAGGTTTGTCAATTGTTAAAACAAAAGAAGATAAATCCGGTAGTGATAAGACACCCCATGCCCTATGGTGATTTAACCAAGCAAATCTGTCAACGTTTTGCCTCAATCTCAGATTTGGATAAACACCATTGCACCATAGAGGAAAGGGAAGAATATGAGCCTCATATAGTGCAAGGGACTGTGGTTTATGCCGGGGTCGATTATGAAGTGATCTTGAAAGAGGCGGAAAAGGAAGCCGAAATTATAGTCTGGGATGGAGGAAATAACGATATTCCCTTCTTTGTGCCGGATTTACATATCACCGTAGTGGACCCACATAGACCAGGAGATGAGCTTTCTTATTTTCCTGGGGAAACGAATCTGTTGTTAGCAGATGTAGTGCTGATAAACAAAGTCGATACCGCCGACTATGAGGACATAGAGCAAGTCAGATGCAACGTAAAAAGAACAAATCCCAAAGCGGTTTTGATAGAAGCCGCTTCTCCTATATATATAGACAAGCCCCAACTAATTCGCGGGAAAAATGTTTTGGTGGTGGAGGATGGACCGACTTTGACTCATGGAGGGATGAGGTATGGAGCAGGAGTAATCGCCGCACAGAAATTTGGAGCAAAGGAGATAATCAATCCCAGACCCTGGGTAAAGGGTGAGATCAAAAAGACTTTTGAGTCTTATCCTGAAATCGGGGCGCTTCTTCCGGCAATAGGGTATGGCAAAAAGCAGATAAATGATTTGGAAAGGACCATAAATTTAACTCCGTGCGACTCGGTGGTGATCGCCACCCCGGTGGATTTGACCAAAATTTTAAAGATCAATAAACCCTCGGTCCGGGTGCGATATGAATTGCAAGAGATAGGCAAGCCCGATTTGGAAGAAGTAATTGAGAAATTTTTAGACCATTTGAAGAGATAAAAAAAGATTAAACCAAACAATTATGAGGAGACTGATTTGGTTGCTGATGAAAAGTTGAAAGCATATATTCTGAAAATCGTGGAGAAAATAAGAAAGGAATACCGTCCGGAAAAGATCATTTTGTTTGGATCCTACGCTTATGGAAAACCAAGTCGGGACAGTGATATTGACTTTTTAATC
>JALHUP010000138.1 GCA_022866585.1 Candidatus Zixiibacteriota bacterium
TTCAGTTTTCCTCTCCCATTTGTTATTAAAGTAGAAACACAGACTATAGATCATTCGGTTACAACTCTTTGTGTTTTGTCCGAATGGATCCATTCTGGAGAAATATCCCATTACCTTCAGACGCCTCCTCAATTCTCCGAAACTCCTCTCGATCACGTTGGTGGTACGAGTGCGTTTATGCCGCCGTACTTTTAGGTGTTCATATCCCGCCATTGATGGGACGCCATAATCTGATGAAAAAACTCCTCCAGCAAACACCGGCTACCCTCAGCCCACCCCTCCTGAAACATCCTCTTGATCCCGTCTTGGCGGAATCCCTCATTAAATTATGCTTCGAGAAATCTAGGGGTCCTGGCGACATTAGGTGTCTCCTTTCCTGGTTTAGGTTTTTGTTTTCTTCCCAGAAGGATACACCTTTTGTCTTTCTAAAGAAAACTAATTTTACACAAAACAATTTACACAATGCCGGGGAAACTCCACAAGATTTTCCCTTGACTTTTTCAATTTTTGAGTTATAATTAGTTGGATTTGACGGGTAAAGATACACGGGAATTGGCTTCCCTAACCTGAAAGGAGAAAAAATGAAAAAGGCGAAGGTGAAAAGGCATAGGGGCGTAGTGGTTCTTTTAGTAACCATACTGATGCTGAGCACTGTTATCGTAAGTGCTGACATTGGTAATAACAAGCAGGCTTTACAAAATGGAGGAGTTAGTGTAACCATACCTATTGGAGCATATGAGATTAACGACGCTAAACAGGGACAAGAGATCCTGGTGGAGAACTTTGGTCGTCTTTTGGTTCCGGGAAAACCAAACTTACCGTCAAAGATCTTCGCTATAGCAATTCCCCCTGGAGCTGAGGTTTTTGAAGTTACATTTGAGACGGGTGAAAGGATAACGCTTCCCGGAATCTATAAGATATCGCCTGCGCCCCTACCCAGAGTAATAGGTCAGGAAGATCCTCTTATTTATGAACAAGATAAGAAAATGTATGAGGAGAACCACAACGCAGTTTATGAAAGTGATGACTCGTATCCACAAAATATTGTAGAATTTGTAGGCCCTGCTGGTTACAGAAAATATAACTTGGTAGATGTGAGAGTCACACCATTTGCCTATCGTCCTCTCTCTGGTCAATTAACATATTATCCCGAAGTTACTGTCCACGTAAGCTATACTATTCCGAAAGATTTTTCTATTGAAGCTATTATAAGGGATAATCTTCCGCGGACAGAGCGAATCGCACAGGAATTTATCCTCAATTATGAACAAGCTAAGAGCTGGTATCCAAAAGATATGAATATAGGTAAAGGCCTTCATGATTTTGTAATCATTACTCTGGATGCATTGACCTCATCGGTAACGCCTTTAGTGGACTGGGAAACCGCCAAAGGCAGAACCGTCGAAGTAGTGACTACCTCTTGGATCAATTCCAGCTACACCGGCTATGATCTGGCTGAGAAAATCAGAAACTTCCTGAGAGATAAATACCCCTCAAGTGCATGGGGCATTGAAGATGTGCTACTGGTTGGTCATCGCGATAACGTGCCCATGCGCCGCACCTATCAGGATGAGGGATATGGACAACCAGAGACCGATTTATACTATGCTGAACTTTCGCGTCCGGATAATCAGTCCTGGGATGCTGATGGGGATCACAGGTGGGGTGAGAATTCTGATCCCATTGATTTTTATTCTGAGGTAAATGTTGGGAGAATTCCATGGAGCAGTTCTGCAGATGTTTTACACATTTGCGAAAAATCTGTTGCTTACGAACAGAACGAGGATCCAACATTCAAGAAAAACATTCTCCTTTTGGGCGCCTTCTTCTGGGACGACACGGACAATACAGTTCTTATGGAAGCTAAGGTGGATCAAACCTGGATGTCTGATTGGACCATGACGCGCATGTACGAACAAGGCCACTCTATCCACCCTATGGACTATAACTTGACTTATAACAACGTGAGATCTGTCTGGTCATCCGGCAAGTTCGCCTTCGTGGACTGGGCGGGTCACGGCTCAGAGTACGCCAGTTATATCCTGTATTCCACAGGTGAGGCTTTCGTCTCTACGTCCACCTGCCCGAACCTCAACGACAACTATCCGGCCATCATCTTTGCTGATGCCTGCAGTAATTCCGATACGGATTATGGTAACATTGGTCGAGCCATGTTGAAACGGGGTGGAGTTGGTTTCCTCGGAGCAACCAAAGTAGCCTATGGAACGGGTGCCTGGAACGATTCAAGCGATGGCTCCAGTCAGTCGTTAGACTACTTCTTTACCACCCGGGTTACTTCGGGAGATTACACTCAGGGTCAGGCTCATCAATGGGCCTTGAGAAAGATGTACACAAGCGGGCTATGGTATTCTGTTAAGTATGAAATGTTTGAATGGGGAGCGCTTTGGGGTAACCCTGATCTAGTGTTGGCTGTTAGTTCCAACTATCCACCACAAATACCAGAGACACCATCGGGACCAATTGAGGGACAAGTAGGAACGCAATATGCTTTTTCGAGTAATACAACTGATCCGGATGGAGATAGCATATTCTATTTGTTCAACTGGGGAGATGGAATCGATAGTGACTGGCTGGGACCATACAACTCTGGAGACCCTTGCATAGCATCTCACACTTGGATGCATCCTGGTATATCTTATGTAAAAGTAAAAGCTATGGATATACATGATAACCAGAGTAGTTGGTCTGATTCGTTATCCGTAGCCATATTTACCCGCGGTGACTGCACTGGCGATGGAGTAATAGATGGTGGAGACGTAGTATCTTTGCTCAATTACCTCTTCATAGGTGGTCCTGCTCCTTATCCGATTCAGTCTGCAGATGTCAATTGTGATGGAGGGATTAATAGTACCGATGTCGTCTATCTGATCAACTATCTATTTATAAGCGGACCACCACCCTGTAGTTAAAAGCAGGTCAAAGGTGAAA
>JALHUP010000022.1 GCA_022866585.1 Candidatus Zixiibacteriota bacterium
GCCATAGATAAAAGCCCGATCCTAAATTCAGGTCTGTTTGTAAAATGCGGACAACTGGATGATCTGGACAGAAATTTTTTATTGGAAAGGCATTTGATCAGCCTTGAATTTGCGCATTGCCGAGACTCCTCCGCCCTTTTTATCGGCGAAGGGGAGCGGGTAAGCATCATGATCAACGAGGAGGATCACCTAAGAGTTCAAGCCTTACAATCGGGTCTGGACATAAGAGGCGCTTGCCGGACAGCGGATAAGATCGATGCGGAGCTGGCCCGCTCGTTGGAGTTTGCTTTTGATCCGGACTTCGGTTATCTCACTTCTTGTCCCACCAATGTGGGGACCGGGATGCGGGCTTCGGTTCTGATCCATCTACCCGGATTGGCTCTGACCAGAGAGATTGAGAATGTGATCTCCCAGATAACCAAGTTAGGGTTAGCAGTGAGGGGATTCTATGGAGAGGGTTCAGACGTTCTGGGAAGCCTCTTCCAAGTCTCCAATCAGACCACTCTGGGTCGCTCCGAAGAAGATATCATGGAAAGCCTAGAAAGAGTCACCCAACAGATAATCGAATACGAGGAAAATGCCCGCAGCCGGCTTTTCAAAGATGCTAAAGACGAAATCGAAGATAAAATCTGGCGGGCTTATGGAATTTTGAAATTCGCCCGGGTATTGACCTCCGAAGAAGTTTTGAATCTCCTTTCTGCCATTCGATTGGGGATTGGGACCCAGACCATAAAAATGGTTACCTTATCTCAGATAAACGAAATTTTGGCTTTAACCCAACCCGGCCATCTCCAGAAATATTTCAACAGAAAAATGGACCCCGGTGAAAGAGATAGGGTGAGGGCGGAGCTGGTTAGATCAAAATTAGGTGGGTAGAGTTTAATGAAGAATAAGGGGTGACGTAAATATTGGGGCTGTTGCCCAAGCTCGTATGAGTGCATACGCATATTTCTCTTAACGGTTTCGTCAAAAAGGTTTGGGTTGTGGTTACGTATCGTTTATCGTAAAGGGTTTGTCGTTTATGGTATCAAGACAAAAGACGAAACCGACATCTCCGCCGGAGGCGGATCTGCCTATGGCAGACGAAACCGATATGTGACCGAAACCTAAACCGATAAACGACTCGTATGAGTGCATCCGCATAAACAGAGTTAAGCAACAGGCTCTATTTGTGTGTAAAATTGGTTTGCTTTAGAAAGACAAAAGGTGTATCTTCTGCTGACTATCCAAATAACCTTTGACTTTTTTGGGGTTGTTGCGTAATTTATAAGGGAAGTCGGGTGCGGGGGGAGGAGTATCGTGTTGATTTACACCGGACCATGTTTTTAGTCCGAATTCTGGATGCGTAGAATCGTTTTTTCCACTTGGAAAAACAGAATGGAGGTTTTAGATGAATGAGATGTTCACAGAAAAAGCCCGAAAAGCCATTGAATATGCCCGGGATGAGGCGCTCAGACTCAGACATGATTATGTCGGCACGGAACATCTCTTATTGGGTCTGTTACGCTTAGGCGAAGGTAAAGCCATAGAGATTTTGACCAATATCGGAATAGACTTAAACGAGCTGAGACAGGCCATCGAGGATGTGGTGCCCCCTTCAGGGGGGACCCTAACCATGGGTCAGCTTCCCCTTACTGCCCGAGCCAAGAAGCTTCTGGAGGTTTCCGGACAGGAAGCCAGAAGTTTAAGATCTAAAGAAATCGATACCGAGCATATCCTTTTGTCGATTTTAAGAGACGAGGAAGGCGTGGCCGCCCAGGTCTTATCCATGTATGATGTCGACTATAAGGAAGTTTATGAGGAGCTGAAAAATATTCAAACCGGAAAGCCGTCCTCCTATGCCAGAAAAAGGAAGAAAAGTAAAACCCCGGCTTTGGATCACTTCGGTCGGGATTTAACTGAGCTGGCTCGAAGAGGAAAACTGGATCCCATCATTGGAAGGGATAATGAGATGGAAAGAGTCTCTCAGATCCTTTCCCGTAGAAAAAAGAACAATCCAGTTTTAATTGGCGAACCCGGGGTGGGCAAAACCGCCATTGCCGAGGGCTTGGCCCAGAGGATAGTGGCGGGTAAGATCCCCCATACCTTGCAGAACAGGAGGATCGTCTGTCTGGATATGGCCTCTCTGGTGGCGGGAACCAAATATAGAGGACAGTTCGAGGAGAGGATGAAGGCGGTGATGAATGAGATCATAAACTCAAAAGACGTTATCCTCTTCATCGATGAATTACACACTATCGTCGGTGCCGGAGGAGCAGAAGGATCTTTGGATGCCTCCAACATATTCAAACCTTCACTCTCCCGAGGGGAGATCCAGTGTATCGGTGCCACCACTTTGAATGAATACCGGAAATATGTTGAAAAAGATGGAGCCTTGGAGCGGCGTTTTCAGACGATCATGATTAATCCACCTTCGTCGGAGGATACCATAAAGATTCTTTTGGGGTTGAGAGGCAGATACGAGGAGCATCACAAGATAAAGATCTCGGATGAGGCTATTGAGGCCGCGGTGAAATTGTCGGATAGGTATATTACCGGTAAGTTTCAGCCGGACAAAGCCATAGACGTGATAGATGAGGCTGGCTCTCGGGCACATTTAGCCACCTGCACTCGCCCGGAGATATTTGACAAGCTCGAACAGGAGATAGCCCGGATACAAACCAATAAGGATAAAGCCGTCAAAAATCAAGAGTTTGAAAAGGCCGCCCAATTGCGGGATGAGCTGAAATTCAAAAGACAAGAGCTGGAGCAGACGAAAAGAGATTGGGAAGAGGGAAAAGGTGGAGAGACGGTCACCTTGTCCGAGGAGGATGTGGCGATGGTGGTCTCCCGGATGACCGGCATACCTCTCTTTAAATTGGAAGAAAAAGATTCTAAGAAACTTTTAAGAATGGAAGAGGAGTTGAAAAAAAGGATTGTAGGGCAACAAGAGGCTATAGCTTCCATTTCCAAAGCCATTCGGCGAAACCGAGCTGGGTTGGGTGATCCTCGAAGACCCATCGGCTCTTTTATCTTCTTAGGTCCCACCGGAGTGGGGAAGACCGAATTAGCCCGGGCTTTATCCGCCTCTTTGTTTGAGGACGAAAACTCTCTGGTCCGAATCGATATGTCAGAGTATATGGAAAAGTTCGCCGTCTCTCGGTTGATAGGCGCCCCTCCTGGTTATGTGGGCTATGAGGAAGGTGGGCAATTGACCGAGAAAGTGAGAAGGAAACCTTATTCGGTGGTCCTTTTAGACGAGATCGAAAAGGCTCATCCGGACGTTTTCAACATACTTCTACAGATGTTTGACGACGGGTCTTTGACCGACAGCTTCGGCCGAAGGGTCGATTTCAGAAATACCGTGGTCATAATGACCTCAAATTTAGGAGCCCGAGAGATCAAAGGAGGAAGAACTTTAGGCTTTCAGAAGGATGATTTGAAATCATCCTACGACCAGATGAAACAAAAGCTTCTGGAGGAAACCAAAAAAACGTTCAATCCGGAGTTTTTGAATCGAATTGATGAAATCATCGTGTTCCAGGCTTTGGGCATACCGGAAATTTTACAGATAATAGATATACTTTTGTCCGATGTAGCCAAGAGATTAGCGGACCGGGGCATTTCCTTTAATCTGACCTTAGAGGCAAAGAAGTTTTTAGCGGAAAAGGGTTACAATCCCACTTTTGGGGCGCGCCCCTTAAAGAGAGCCATCCAGAAATACTTAGAAGACCCTTTGGCTGAGGAGATTTTAAGAGGGCAGTTTGCCGGCGATTGTGACGTGACCGTGGATTGGAAGGAAGGGGAGGAAAATCTTTCCTTTGCCATCAATGTAAGAGGGAGGGAAAAAAGCGAGACCACCAAAGAAAAATCTTTGACTTAGAGAAAAATTTCACTTGCTTTTATAAGGTAAGTTTATTATTTTAATTAAACCCAAAGTTGCAAACGCTAAAGCGAACAGCAATATTTGGGTTTAGTTTTGCTCAACAAGGTTTGTAAAACATTATTTCGACATATCTCTAAGTTATGAGGAGACACGAACCTCGCATATCATTCCGAATGGGAACAAAAAAAGAGGTTTGGATATAACCGCGTGAGGCGACAGTCCGATGGGGGAATATGACATTGCCTCGAGGAGATCAATATGGAATTATCAATAAGCGATGAAAAACTGAAGGAGGTTATGAAAGAAGCCATTATTGAAATTATTAAGGAAAAAAGGAAAGTCTTCTATGAAATTATATTGGAAGCCATAGAGGAGGTGGGTTTAGCTAATGCCATCCGGGAAGGACGAAAAAATAAATTTGTGGGTGAAGATAGAATTTTGAAGATGTTAGGTTAAAAGTGAAAACCTATTTTGAAATGAAAAAGGGAATGATGGTTCTATTTTAAAGATGTTCGCAACCGCAGATAGCATAGGCTAAAAGATTTTCTTCAAATGCTTCACACTTCTTTTAGCCTGTGGTAAAATATAAAAAAGATTAACTGGAGATGAAACAATGAAAGAAACGGTTATAAAACTCCAGATTGAAAGCATGGAACAACAGTTAAAAATGCTTAAGAAAACAATTCTTAAACCAAAGGTTCTCAAAAAGTTTTCTGAACTTTATGGGATTTTTAAAGGCAAAATGGATTTTCCGTTCGAGGAGTTAAAAGCTCACGATTACTCCATAAAAGGCAAAATATGATTTATGTGATTGATACCCATATTTTTGTCTGGTTTCTTGACGGTAACAGGCTAAAAGGTTTTCCTTGAAATGCTATCGAACTTCTTTTCTGCCAGAATATACGATGATTTATAAAGGCGTTCATTAAAAAACGTTTATTTGTTTAGTAAAGCTGTGCATAGATAGAAAGGATGATGAAAAATGGCACATAAAAAAGGAGTGGGGAGTTCCAGAAACGGCAGGGATTCCCATGGACAGAGATTGGGAGTGAAAAGATTCGGAGGGGAGGCGGTTTTAGCTGGCACCATTCTGGTGAGACAGAGGGGAACAAGAATTCATCCGGGATCGAACGTAGGGATAGGGAAAGATGATACCCTTTTTGCCTTGTCGGATGGAGTGGTCAAGTTTGAACCCAAGGGAAAAGATAAAAAATTGGTAAGCGTCTATTAATTGTGTAAAATGTTTCAGCTTATCCTATGGATCCAGAATTCGAATAACCTTTACTCCGATCGGTAAAAGGACACCCCAGAAGCCTTGGAAGGAACTCATAGAATATGAGCAGTGTCAAAGAAGAAGCAAAAAAGCTAATTGACCGATTGCCCGATCAGGTAACGTGGGATGACATCTTGTATGAATTTTACGTGAAGAAAAAAATCGCAACCGGCATCAAAGCTGCAGAGGAAGGACGTATTGTCTCTCACAAGGAAGTTAAGAAGAGATTCCTTTCGAAATGAAGGTCGATTGGACTGAACCGGCCATTCAAGATTTGGAAAGTATTCGGACCTACATTGCCAAGGACGCAGAATATTATGCCATCCGATTTGTGGAGAAAGTTATCGAAGCCATAGATGGACTTCAGGATTTGCCTTTGAGAGGACGATTAGTTTCTGAAGCTGAAGA
>JALHUP010000139.1 GCA_022866585.1 Candidatus Zixiibacteriota bacterium
CGGGGTCCGGTTTTGGAGTTGGCTTTGCTCAAAATCAGAACTTCCAAATATCGTCCGCAGATTTTGGGTCTGTCTGCGGTTTTAAATGATGTGGATGAATTGTCATCCTGGTTAGGGTGCAAGCTTCTTTTGGAGAAATCAAGGCCGGTGGAGCTTTGGCAGGGGATACTTCTGGATGGAATTTTTTTCTACCGAAAACATAATTCAAAGGAGGAAGGAACCGAAGAATTAGTGAGATTGGATTCCGAAGAAGCACATCCAATTCTTTTTGCCAATGTGGAAAAATTGGTGAAAGATGGAGAGCAGGTGTTGGTCTTTTTGAAAAGCAAATTCGATTCTGAAAATTGTGCCTCTCTTTTTTCAGAGAAAGTGACTCTCCCCCCTTGTCTGAATGCTATTGATGCTTTGTCGGATTTAGAGAATACCACCCTTAAACAAAAGTTGATAGAATGTCTTCAAAAAGGGATAGCTTTTCACAATGCTGACCTGACTTTTGACGAAAGAAGGGTAGTTGAGTATTTTTATCTGCAAGGTGAGATCAGGGTTATCTTCTCCACCACCACCTTGTCCATGGGGGTGAACCTTCCCGCTAAGACGGTTTTCATCGAGACTCAAAAATATCACTTGGGCGAATATTCAGGCAAGACGGTGATGTTACCTATAACTTTGAGCGAATATGAAAACATGTCTGGAAGGGCAGGGAGATTTGGCTTGGAGAAAGATTTTGGCAGATCCATCCTGATTGCGGCGAACAAATTTCATTTCGATTCTTTGTGGGAAGGCTATATCGAGGGAGAGGAAGAGGAGATCGTTTTCCAGTTAGATAAAAAGGATGTGGAAGATATAATCTTGGATTTGACCACGTCAAAAGCGGCCAAAAACATATCTCAGTTAGAACAAATTATCAAAGCCACTCCCAGTGGGAAGTCTATTTCCGATCCCGTCTTTGACGGCACTTTAGATGAAAAAATCAAAGAGTTAGTCCAGAATAAAATGCTTCTGACCACCGACAATGGGAAAATAGTTTCTGCCTCCAAGCTGGGGGCTTTGTGTGCTCTCAAGGGCATTTCTGTTCAAACCGGACTATCTCTAAAGGAGAAATTAGATAAAACTTTGGATTTTGATTCTTTCAGTTGGTTTTATGATATTTTAGATACAAAGGATGGAGCGGAAATTTATATAAATGTTTTTCCTTTTGAGGAAGAAAGCAGAATTTATGAAGAGACATTAGTGCAAAGATATAAACAGAATCAACATACAAACAGGAAGATCAAAGGTCTTTCGGAAAGGGGAATCGGATTTTCTCATAAGGAGACCCAGTTAGTAAAACTCTCCCTTCTTTTGTGTGATTGGATAACACCTCAGAATACTTTGGATTTAGAAAACAAATATCTTTGCCGATTAGGCCAGATCGATCAGATCGGGAAAAAAGCAAGCTGGCTTTTGGATGCGGCTTGTGGAATCGCACGGGTTTTAAACTCAAATAAAAAATTAGTTAGTTTCTTAAAAAACCTCTCCCAGGAGGTGAATTTCGGGGTAGATCGACAGGGCTTGAAATTGGCGAAATTGAGGGTTCCCGGATTGGGCAGGGACTACATCTGGAACTTGGTAGAAAATGGTTTTTCCGATTTGAACAAAATAAAGGATACGAAAGTAAATGATTTGGAGAAATTCATACCGATCAGGGTGGCGGAAAGACTGAAAGAAAAAGTTCAAGATTCAAAATTCAAGATTCAAGATTCGACATTTGCGGTGAAAAAGGATAGAATTCAAAGTGGAAAAAGAGAGGGATTGGATTTGGTGATTGACGGATCGGCGGTGAAGGATAAGTTTTTGGTTTTGGTCAATGGAAAAAGAGTGATTCTTCCTGCCAAAAGTTTTAAATATTTGGTCAAGCTGACCTGGGCGCTATTTTCCGCCAAAGGCGGATCCGCCTCCGGCGGAAAAAATGATGGTGGATGGATACATAAAAACGATTTCGAGCCAGGGGAAAATCAAACCCGATATTTGCATAGATTGAAAAACCAGATAAAATCTTGTTTAGACTTGAGTCAAACTCTTTTTGAAAATAATCGCTTAGGGTCTTATCGTTTGACTATCCCGAAACAAAGGATAAAACTAAATCAGGATGCGCTTTTGAAGAATCCGGATGTGGAGATAAAGAAGATGGCGGAGGAGATGGTCAATGGATGAAACGGATGGGTAGTGTCCTAATTTGAATTTGATATAAAATAAAAACAACTTGACAAAGATGTTTAACAGGTTATTTTATTATAGACTGTAGGAAACACAAAAAGAAATACAAAAACTTATGTATACCGAACGAAAAGAAGCATCGGTAACCTATTCAATAATAACCCAATTAGAAAATTTAGGTTGGATTATTGATGAAAAAGACCCAAATTGCAATGTAACTCAACAAAGAGCCAAAACCGTAGAACAGACCAAATTACTGCGTAATAAATTCCCCGATTTCGTCTTATATCGAAAAGCCACAAACATTCCAATAGGAATTATTGAGGCAAAAAAGCCAAAAAAGTCTCTCACGGAGGCATTAAATGAAGCGAAGGAAAAATACGCAAAGCCATTGAAGGCTCCGCTTGTTTTTGCATATAATGATACGTATGTCGAAACATATCATATTTATCAGGGACGTCCATTAAAAATTGATGGAGAGGATGTAAGACAATTCATAGACCATTATACTGCTTTGAGGTTTGTTGAAGAGGGTGCAGAGATATTCTCCGCCCCTAAAAATATTCAACATTCAAGAGAGCAATTAATAAAGATATTTAAAAGAGCTGCTGACTTTCTTAGGGAAGCGGGTATACAAGCAGGAGGAGAAAGATTTGGGGTATTCTCTGATATATTGTTTCTGAAGATTATGGATGAAGTTTGCGAGCTAAAAGAACACGCTAGAGAAAAACCCCCAATCCCAATTGTATATAGATGGAAGCATTTTGAAAGTATGAATGCTTCTGACCTCCACATTTATATGAGAGATTCTATTTGGGGCTATATGAATAAAAAGTATGGTTCTATCTTTAGTGATTCACTTCTTATTAATTCTCCAGAGATTCTTAAAGATATTGTAACGGAACTGTCTAATCTTAATTTGATTTCTACTCAGACTGATGTAAAGGGGGATGCTTTTGAATACTTCCTTAAAAATGCTTATCAAGGAATTAAAATAAAAGATTTAGGAGAATATTTTACACCGAGAAATATTGTTGCAACAATGGTAAGTATGGTTGACCCCAAATTTGGTGAAAAGATATACGACCCATTTTGTGGAACAGGGGGATTTCTTATTAAGGCCTTTAAATATCTTGAAGTTAGAACAAAACTTGACAAAGAAAGAGAAGAAATTTTGACGAATGAAACTATATATGGTTCAGAGATAACTACAAATGCTCGTATCGCTAAAATGAATATGATTCTTGCTGGAGATGGTCATACCAATATTCAAAGATTGGATAGTCTTGCTAATCCAAGAAACGGAGAATTTGATATTGTTTTAACTAATCCGCCTTTTTCACAAAAGACCAGATACGGGAATTTATATTCTGTTCCCTCTAAAGATGGGGATGCTACTTGTATTATACATTGCTTTGATAGTTTGAATAATAATGGGCGTGCCGCTATTGTCGTGAAAGAGGATTTTCTTACTGAAGGGGGCGATATTGGAAAAGTAAGAAAATATATAATGGAAAAAGCAAAGAATTTTTCAGTCGTATCACTTCCCCGTCGTATTTTTGAGCCGTATTCAGCAGCAAAAACCAGCATTATTTACTTTGAGAAAGATGGCAAAAGAAAAACAACCTTTTTCTATGCCATTAAAAATGTAGGGTATACTTTGGGTCCCAGAAGAAAAGATATTAAGGACAACGATATCCCACTCGCTCTGGATGCCTTTAAAGAAGAAAAAAAATCAGAAAACATAGATTCTTGTGTTGTAGATAATTCCTTGATATGCGAAGAGAGATTTCAAAAGAATTATTCTTTATGGCTATATGATTATTTTGAAATAACCCCCAAAACTCCTTATAACCTTGCTTACTTGGGAAACTATATAGAAGAAAGAAAAGAGAAAACATTTCCAAGAGAACATCCAGATGAAGAATTCGTTATTTTAGGGGTTGATTATATACGAGGGTGTTATGTCAATGATATTTTATTGGGTTCCCGAATAAATCAGGCTTATAAACAAGTTTTTACTGGCGACATAGTTTATAATCCACACAGAGTTAATATCGGTTCAATTGGACTTGTAACTCCACACTTTAATCGTGGATATGTGAGTAATATATATGTGGTATTTCGCTCTATAAATGACAAAGTGCCACCAAGCTATATATGGGCTTTATTAAAATCTAATACTTATAGGAAAATAATACAGGCATATGATTCAAAACATGGGGCTGTTAGGCCTAACCTGGTTTATAAACAGTTATGTCGTATTCTTATTCCGATTTTACCTAAGCCTAAACTGGACGAATTTATGAAAAAACAGGAAGGCCTTAATGAACTTATGGAAGAAATAGAAAACAAACAAGAATCTATTTTTAAATTTGCTGATGGACTTATATCAATTGAAAACAAGATAGACTAGAAGAAATTATCATCTCTTTAATTTTCTCTTAATACTTCATTCCGGTTAGCCCCTGCCTTTCTTTCAACTCCACACAAGAGCTAAAATTTCTTACTTTCGCTGTAAAGTCAGCTATCTACCAATCCATCATTGGAAAATAAACAAGCGAGGGGTTTTATCAAGGAAAAAATGAAGGGGCAGGCAAAAAAGTTAAATTAGGACACTACCAACGGATGGAGTGGATGTATAATACGTCCGCAGTCGGCAGTCCTTCGACTGCGCTCAGGACAAGTCCGTCGTCCGCCGCTAAGAATTGGTCAACGGATTAAGCGGATGAAACGGATGGATGTAGCGGGCAGACGCTCGCCCGTAAGGGCGGAAAACTTCAGCCGTGGATTGGAATGCTTTTTGAAAGACAAAAGGCTTTCATCTAGTTCAGCTAAAGCTGAACACTCCAGATTTTGCCCTCTAAGCAGGACCTTAATTTTCCAACGGGCAGGTCTGAATTACCGTATCGAGTTATAGTCGAACAACTTCTAAATTATGGCTTGACAAAACCGATACGGTATATTAATCTAATCAAAGAGAGCTTGTTTTTTTCCGTTGC
>JALHUP010000140.1 GCA_022866585.1 Candidatus Zixiibacteriota bacterium
GAATATACGATATTTCAGACATGAAAAATTTAAAATATAAAGGTCAGAAACGTCAGTAACGTCAGAAACGTCAGTAACACCAGAGGGGTCAATCAGACCTTTTCTTCTGTCTCTGATAGAGAAGGTTATTATTTCTCCACGTTAGGGTGGGGGTTGCACCCCCACCCTATTACGGACAGGGGTACAACCCCTGTCCGAACTAAAGAAAACTTACGCTCGATAAATCGAGCAACTACAAACGCAGGTGTTTGTCTTATTTGGGGAAGTAAAATGCCCCCAGGTCGGGTTTGGTTCCGTCTGGGTCTTTTTGAGCCGAAGTGGTATCGCCTGAGTCAATACAAGGTGAGTCTTTTTTCAAATGATAATCGGACTCCTCTGGGTTGACAAAGAATGGATCAACGGAAAGATTATCTGTGGAGGGCTTGCAATTGCCGTAATTTTCACTTGAGTTTTCCCAAAAATCGTTATGGGTGATTAAGGGATTTGAGCTTTTGTCGCACCACAAAGATGCTCCCTCACCAAAACTTATGATATTGTTAACGATCTTGGGTGAGGATGATTTTAGGGATCCTATTCCGCTTCCGGCAACACCCTTGTTCCTCACAAAGGTATTGTTAATTATCAAAGCAGAAGCGGAAGATTCGCAACAGACCCCACCACCCTCCAGATAACAGGTATTGTCAAGGATGAGGTTACGTTTAACTAAAGGAGTGGCGGAATAACAGTGTATACCCCCTCCCCTGCCATATTTGGCAGAGTTATATCGTAAGATATTCTCCTCTATTTTTGGAGAAGCGGATTTACAGAAGATTGCGCCACCGAAATAATTAGTGCTATTTTTCCTAATCGTATTTTGCATGATTTGGGGAGATCCATCCTGACAATAAATCCCTCCTCCGTAAGCATAGGCAGAATTGTTTCTGATGATGTTCCGGACTATCCGGGGAGACGAGGATTTACAGATAATCCCACCCCCTCCGTAGCTATTGGGTTGAAGTATCAAAACCCCAGATCCGTTTTGAATGGTGAATCCAATCAGGACGGAAGACGAATCCTCACCGGAGATGAATTTGACTACGCTGGCTGAATCTTTGTTGTCCGGTTTGCTTCCATCTAAAATCGTTTTAGAAATTAGGGTGGTATCACCCTTGAGAATAAAATGGCTGGCTAAGACAATTTTTTTGCCCAGAAAATTTATATTTTCATAGTAGGTGCCTTTAGCCACTAAAATTGTATCTCCATCTTGGGCTTTATCAATTCCTTCTTGAACAGAAGAATAGTTTTTAGGGACTTGGATAGTTTTAGCTAAGACAATCTGAGTGAGAAAAAAATATATTGAGCAAAAAAGAATAAACCGTTTAGTCATAAAGGTTATTGCTATATTGAATGTTTGCAGACGTAGAAACCCAGCATCTAACTTAAGTTAGGTGCTGGGGGTTTCGGACTCGCCTGCTCCGGTCACAGCTTTCTTTTCAGGCTTAGCCTCTTCTTCTGCTTCCTCTTTTACTTTGTCTTCTGCCTCTCTTCTTTCCTCTTCTTCCTCCATCTCGGTTTTTCTCTCCAAGAGATTCTCATCATCCTTTTTCTTTCTCAAGATGATATAGGTCAAAGTTTGACCCGAGCTTAATATAGCCAGGCCGTAGGAGATGACCATGAAAATGATAAACACGAGCGAGATGGCGATTAAAAAGGCGGAAATTTCTCCGGACCAGTTCAGATAAATGCCTGGTCCAATCTCGGGCAGATGAAACCTGAATTTTATCCCGGGAAAGATATTGGAGAAATAGCTCAGAAGATGGGTGGGAAGGGTAATATAGGAGAGTGCCTCCTCTAAAATATCAGATAATTTTCCCCTCATCAAAATACCACAGGAGAAGTGGATGAGCTGGACCGCTCTGAAGGAGAAATAGCCAAAAATAAAGATGCCCACCTTAGCCATAACTCCCAAAAGACCACTATACAGAAAATAGCGCCAGGCTTGATTCCAGATGACAGAAAAGGTCTGGACTATGGTTTCGAAGGTGTCTTCCTTGGTGGTGGCAACTATGGCTGGGGCTAAAAACAAAGAGAAAACAAAAATAAAGATAACATACGCCAAAAATAGGGCGGCGGCAAATAAAGGTATAAGATAGAAGATGCCGAAACCGATCTCTCCTACATAGGGAATCTTTCCTAAAAGCCCTATGATGATGCCACATACGATCACAAATGCTATAAAAGCCAGCAAGGAGAAGGGCGAAAGTAAGACCGGGGACCAGTTCCTTTTCAAAAACCGTAAAGCCTCTTTGGAAGAATAGAAATCGTCTCCTTTGAGTTGTTCATAGGTTAGTTTTCCCACCATGACGCTTGCCAGAAGCCAGCATATCAAGGCGAAAAGACAACCTAAGCCAAAGATCACCCAGCTATACCATCGGGTAAAGGGAAGACCGCTCATAGGAAAAAGACCGTGATATTTCCAGGTTTCAGCAAAGCCCGATCCAGCGGTAAGAAAGGCAATGTAAGAGAAGAACAGATACCCCAGATACCCTAAAAGAAGCCCCATGAATTGAAGCAGGATCTTTTTGCCTGAGAGAGCCAGACGAGGGGCACGAAAAACGTCCCTAACATCAAAATAGAACTTGGTCATATAACCTCCTCATATTTGGAGTTTTGATACGAATAAACTTTCTTTTTCCCCAGCATAAACCGGAATGGTTCCACAAGTTCATCCTCAAGCGTAGCCGAAGGGTTAACCATAAATGGTTAAAATGCTTCCCATGGTTAATACCTGCCCAAATAAAATTAATAATTTATAAGCTCTTCCTCTCAATTTGTCAAGAGAAATTTCATTGGTATTCGGTATCCCCATTATTATTTACATCATGGGTCTAACCTTTTCTTATTTTTATCATTAAAAATGTTGTGTTTTTTCTAAAAATTGTTAAATTTAATGATGAATGAAGCAAGATAAGATAATTTGATTTCTCGTTGGTAACGGACACCTTGTCCATTCTCCCCCGCCTTTGGCGGGGGATCAGGATGAATCCGTTACCGGTTCCGTCACGGACGAGGGCGTCCGTGACGAACAAGAGAATTGGAGATTTAAAATATGGCTGATTCAGTTTCATCTCGTTATCACCTGATCACAAAGATGAAGTTTGCGGTAATCCTGACCGTGGGGATACTTCTTTTGGAGTTGGTGGGGGGAATTCTGACCCACAGCTTAGCGCTACTCTCCGATGCGGGTCACGTCTTTGCAGATGTTTTCGCCCTGGGGTTGAGTTGGGTGGCTTTGGTTCTCTCTGGGCTTCCCTCTAATCAAAGAAAGACCTATGGCTATTTCCGGGCAGAGGTCTTGGCGGCCGTGACCAATGGGGCCACCCTATTTCTGGTAGCTTTATGGATCTTCTATGAAGCCATAGGCAGGATAATGTCACCAGAGCCGGTGAAAAGTCTAGAGATGTTTTTTATTGCCTTAGTCGGCTTGGTGGTCAATCTGATAGTTTTATTGAAGTTAAAAGGAGCTACCCAACAGAGCCTGAATATAAAAAGTGCATTCTTGCACGTGTTAGGAGATATGTTAAGCTCAGTGGGGGTGATTGTGGGCGGAATCATCATGTTGGTTACTGGATTTTATATCGTCGATCCGATCATCAGCATATTGATCGGACTGATCATCTTAAGGGGAGCCTTGGGGGTCATACGAGAATGTAGTGACATCCTTTTAGAAGGAGTTCCCCAAAATGTTAAACTCAGCGAGGTGGAGAAAGTTTTGAAACAGGTCACCGGAGTGGTGGATATACACGATCTTCATGTTTGGAGCATTTCATCTGCTCATCCGGCTTTATCCGCCCACGTAGTAGTGGAGGAGCAGACCACCCACTCCACCAAAGAGATACTGGATGAAATTCAAGCCCAGGTAAAAGAGAAGTTCAACATAGAGCACCTCACCATACAATTTGAGTGTTTGTGTTGTGGTATGCAAAAGGTGGAATGTATTTTGAGTGAAAGAAGAGGATAGTTCAAAAGTGGTTCGACAAACAGTTCTTAAATCGTGGACGTATCAAAAAGCGAGAAAGATATTATGAGCTTTGCCAAATCTGGAGACAAAAAATCCTTAAAGGCAAAGGAAAAGGAAGTTGACTCCAAGAATGCTCAATTAAAATCTGAACGACCAAGCTTAGGCGCAGAAGATGAAGCTCTGCTTCAGATAATAGAAAGTGCAAAGAAAGGAGACCAGTCTGCTTTTCAGAAGATAGTGGACAAATACCGGACTCAGGTAGCCAGCATCGCCTATAAAATGGTGGGAGATTATGAGGACGCCAAGGATATTTCCCAGATAGTATTTGTAAAGACCTATCAGAATTTAGAGGATTTCGACACCACCAAAAAGTTGTCCACTTGGCTTTACCGGATCACCATAAACGCTTCCATCGACTTTATCCGAAAGCACAAAAAACACAAACATGAGCTTTTGGATAACATCTTTGGAGAGCTAAGGGAAAAGAAGCAAGACGTAGAAAAGCTTTATCAGAGAAGTTTGATAAATTGGGCCATAAAAAGTTCTATGGAGGCGCTCAATTCCCGGCAGAAGGCAGTTTTTGTTTTGCGTGATCTGGAGGGACTGGATATAAAAGAGGTAGCTCAGATAACGGGCATGCCACAAGCGACCGTGCGGTGGTATTTACATAGAGCCAGATCCAAACTCAGAGGCGAATTGACTAGACATCACCCACAACTCTTAAAGAAGATGGGGATAAAACATGAGGTGCAGAAAGGTTAAGAAGGCAATAGTCAATTATGCTGATCTGGAGCAATCCCAAAAAAAGAGGCTGGATGAGCATCTGAATTCTTGTCCGGAGTGTCTTTCCGAATTTCACCTTCATCAAAGCTCCTTAAATCTGGTCAAAGAAGTGATCAACTTTGAGGAACCGGAGGGTTTTTGGCAAGACTATCAGGTGGATGTGAAAAGAAAGATTCCTTCTTCTCCTTTATGGCAAAAGCTTTTGGAAAGGATGGAAAATTTAGCCAGCCTCATCAAAACCCCACTTTTTGGTCCCATCCCCGCTTATGTATTCCCTGTTATCGTTTTATTATTCTTAGCTATAGGTCTCTTTCCAGCCCTTTCTACTTCTAAACACTCAGGAGGCTTCGATAACAACCTGGTGGTTTACGAAGGAGAATTGCTTTCAGCCGTTGATGATGGCGGGGTGACCATTTATACGGTGGGGAATAAGTAGGGTTTCATCCGAATTTTCGGATCCTAAAGGGAAAGTCTTAAAAAAAGATCGGCATTGACCTTGAAGCCAAAAAAAAGAAAAGGTAAGATATCTGAAATTTGCTAACGTTTCCTAAGAAGATGAAGTTAAGTCAGAAGGAAGTCAAAGTTGGCCTTTGGCTGGCAGGGATTGTTATCTTCCTTTGGGGCTGTCAAAAAAGCTCTCTGGAGGGGATGGAGAAGGATTTAGCTTTTGTGACGAAGAAGGCCGGTCCCTCTGTCGCTTGCATCGTGGCTAAAAATGAAAGCTCCGGCAAAGTCACCATAGGCTCGGGAGTTGTTTTGAAAGAGGGGTACATCCTTACCACCGAGAATATCTTGGACAATGTTGACAACATCACGGTAAAATTACAAAATGGACAGGTGATCACTGATGACAAGGTCAAAAAGATATTTTGTGATTTTGCAACCAATATAAGTCTCATTCAAGTGGAAGCAAAAGATTTAACACCTGTTGAAATTATGGAGGAGGAGATCCCCAATGGGACTTTGGGGATCGCTTTAGGCAATACCAACTATTCCAAAGGTTTGCAGGTGAGTTTAGGCACCGTGTCACATTCCTGGATAGGAGGGGCGGATGCCTACGATGAAAATTTATTGATCTGGAACGGGGCTAAAGTTTCTTACCCTGGCGGCACCCCGGTCTTCAATTCCAAAGGCGAACTGTTAGGGATAACCGACGGTAAACCTAAGGAAGAGGATGGTGTGATGTTTATGGTGCCGGCGGCAACCTGTCTCCAGGTGAGCGAAGTGTTAAAAAAAGACGGCGAGGTGAAGAGAGGGTGGATTGGAATTTTCTCTGAAGGGGGCTGTAGTGAATCTGGAAAAGCTGAGGTTGGGTCTGGAGTTTTGATAACTGAAATCGTAAAAGAGGGTCCGGCCTTTAAATCTGGTTTAGAAGCTGGAGACCGGATCGTTAAGTTAAACGGAGAGCTCATCAAAACCTCGGCTCAACTGCGAAAATTAATCTCCGCCTCCCAGGTCGGTTCTCAGGTAGTCTTAAGCATTATTCGAAATGGGGAGTTGAAAGAAAGAGAAGTCGTCATTAAAACTGGGGAATATGACGGCTTGGGAATGAGAAGATGCCCTCACCGATCTATTTGAGAATTCCTTACGGGAACTTTTCAGGATTTCAATTGTATATTAATAAAAGCGATGGCTAACCGGTGCAAAAGTCCGGGTTGGTTTATAATTTTCTATCTTTGTGTTTTCTAAGACAAAAGGTCAAAACCATTTAAAAACAAGGAGGTAAGAGTGGCTATAGATCCCATTTGCCTCATGGAGATAGACGAGAAGGAGGCTCCTGCTAAGAGCGTCCACAATGGCCAAACCTTTTATTTTTGTGCAGAAAGCTGTAAAAGGAAGTTTGAGGAAAATCCGGAAAAATACATAGATGTGGAGGAAAAAGAGTAAACCCACAAGATTTATTAACTCACCGATTTTTAAGCTAATCTCAACCAAAGCAAGGGTCGGGATATATTTCTCCCGACCCTCTTGGTATCCGACGGTTCGACTTTTCGCTCACCACCTTGAGCTTGTGGTTCGACCATTCGACAGGCTCATGGTGCTGAGCGAAGTCGAAGCACAGGCTCACCATCCCGAGTAAAATCGAGGGATTGAAGGGCAAAGCCGAAGAGATGAAAGGATTGGGATTATGCAGAAATTTGGATCGAAAAAAGGATGGAGCATATTCGGGGCTTTATTTTTTGGGGTCTTAATCGGTTTAGGCATGGCTATGTTGTTCTCTAACCAGAGCTTTTTGAAGAAGTCGATAGTTACCGAAAAACCAGTTTACCAAAATGAAGCTCAAAGGGTTTATGCCGCCGCTTCGGTGGACGAAGACATAACTTTCTCCCGTCAGAATGCCATTGTCAAAGCCGCCCAGAAAGTAGGTCCCACAGTGGTCTCCATCAGCGTGGTTCAGGTAAGAGTGGTAAGGGAAAGCCCGTTTTTTTCCCCTTTTGGAGATGAGTTCTTTGATCAGTTTTGGGAGGAGTTCTTTCGCCCCCGAGAATATAAGGAAAAAGTCTATAGCATAGGCTCAGGAGTGATAATAAATCCCGAAGGATATATATTGACCAATGAACACGTGGTTAGCGGAGCAGATCAGTTGAAAGTGACTTTAACCACCGGAAAGGAATGTCCAGGGAAAGTGGTGGGGCAGGATCAAGCCTCTGATTTAGCCGTGGTGAAAATCGATGCCAAAAATCTGCCTTACGCAGATTTGGGTAATTCGGATGATCTGATCATTGGGGAATGGGCCATCGCGGTGGGAAATCCTTTTGGTTACCTTCTGGACGATCCTCAGCCCACTGTGACCGTAGGGGTAATAAGTGCAGTGAATCGGGATATCAAAAGGGAAACGGGACAGGTGCAGATATACAGAAAGATGATCCAGACCGATGCCGCCATAAATCCTGGAAACTCCGGTGGACCTTTAGTAAATGCCGACGGTGAAATCATCGGGATCAACACCTTCATCTTCACCACCAGCCGGGGATCCGAAGGGATCGGCTTCGCCATTCCCATTAATCGAGCCAAAGCCATACTCACCGATTTGATCAAACATGGGGAGGTAGAAAGAACCTGGATTGGGGTAAAGGTTCAAGATTTGACTTTGCTTCTGGCTCAAGGTCTATAGTTGGGAAATACCAAAGGAGTGATCGTCTCGGATGTGGAAGAAGAGAGCCCGGCTCAAAAAGCAGGAATCAGAAGAAAGGACGTAATAATCAAGGCAAATGATCAGAAAATTGGAAATTCCGGTGATTGGGAAGATTCCGCCTATTTAGCCAGACCCGGGGAGTCCATAGATATTAGCCTTTTGCGGAATGGCAAAGAGATGCATACAAAGCTGATGCCTGAAGCACCGCCCACTCGGATCGCAAAAAGGTCTCAAAATGCGTTGGGGATGACCGTCTCCAACATAACTTTGGCCATCGCCAACCAGTTAGGGATATCTGATCGCAAAGGAGTGGTCATTACCAGCGTGGAAAGGGAAAGCCCGGCTCACAATGTCGGACTGGAAGTGGGAGATATAATCAGACAAATCGGCGATAAACCCATCCAAGACGTAGAAGATTACGAAAATGTGATGAAGGAAATTAAAGACCAAGGCAAACTCATCATGTTGATCGAGCGAGAAGGCTCTCTTTACTATGTCACCTTCGGGAGATAATGAAACTTTTGAAGACTAACTCCTTCGTTTATTGTCGCTGAGGAAAAGTTTTTCATCCCTAGAGATGAGAAAGAATAGGATAAAGTAACAATTCCTCAAGAGATGGCTTCGGACGCCTCGCGTGGGGAGTGGTTTGCGTTTCCTACCAAAACCAAACTAAGTTTGTCCTCTTTGCGTAGAAAATACGATTTGAAATTTTAAGCAAAGAAAAGAAAGTTTTTTATCTTTGATCATTTATAGTCAATACAAACACAATCGGTTTTTTTACATTCTACTTAGTTGACCCCTCACCCTAATCCTCTCCCACAAGGGAAGAGGAACTTTATGAATTTCTCCCTCCCTTGATGGGAGGGGGTTAGGGGGAGGGTGAAGATGTCAATTTACTTAATTCGTTTGCTACCGTATTTCGTGTCATAAAGGAGAAAAAAATGGAGAAGACTCAATATGGTTTCAGAAAAATTTTAAAGACGTCATATGAAGAGGCAGTTCAAAAGGTGACGCAAGCTCTTAAGAAGGAGGGATTCGGAATTCTTACTCGAATTGATGTAAAAGACACCCTGAAAAAGAAACTGAATGTTGATTTCCGAAAATATATTATTTTAGGTGCTTGTAATCCTCCTTTTGCTTATCAATCCCTGCAAGCCGAGACCGAGATCGGTCTTTTGCTTCCCTGTAACGTGATCGTTTACGAGGATAATTCGGGCAATACCGTCGTCTCAGCCATCGACCCCGAAAGCGCCATGGGGATGATTGGTAATCCGAAGTTAAAAGAGATTGCGGCCCAAGTGGGAACGAAATTAAAAGCGGTGATCGAAAATCTGTAACATTTGCTTGACGATAATCCGTTTTGGTGTGATATTATCCCTTAGTGATGAATAAAAAATAAGAAAAACTGAAGTCACTGGTGGTGAACTCATGAGAGTTAGGGTAGATCCTGAACTCTGTTCCGGCGATGAGATCTGCACTCAGGTATGCCCGGAGATATTTGAAATGGAAGGTGACAAAGCTGCCGTTAAAATAGAGGAGGTTACAGAAGACTTGAAACAGTGCGCCAAAGAAGCCGCTGATTCTTGTCCTTCTGAGTCAATAATTATTGAAGAGGAGTGAAAAAAAATTATAAACCGCTTTGTGGTAAGTGAAAATATAACATAGTTGAAAATCCCGCCAAAGGCGGGGGGAAAACTAACATGTATGGTCATGAAGGAATGATGTGGGGATTCGGATGGTGGTGGATGATGATTTTCTGGATAGCAGTCATTGTCGGGCTCATTTTCTTAGTCAAGTGGCTGGTGGAGCAAGGAAGAACAGATAGAAAGACATCTCAACCTGAAGAAAGTGCTTTGGATATTCTCAAGAAGAGATATGCCAAAGGGGAGATCAACAAGGAGGAGTTTGAGCAGAAGAAAAGGGATTTGATGGGTTAGATGTAGATATACTAATGAAAACGCATCTAAGAAACGTCATTGCGAGGAGTCCCTATGGACGACGACGCAATCGCCTGAGATTGCCCCGTCAACCATTATCATTGACCAAGAAGTCATCCCGGGTTTCGAAATAAACAAAGACAAGATTACGAAAAAACTAAACCAAGAGAGGAGGTGA
>JALHUP010000141.1 GCA_022866585.1 Candidatus Zixiibacteriota bacterium
ACCGTTAACTGATTTTTACATTGGAGGGAAAAATGAAATTGAGCCAAACCTTCAATCAAAAAAAGGGAGAATCATGAATCCCATTTACGCCAATCTTTTAACTCTATGATTTTCGGAGGCTTGATATGAAAAAACGATTCAGTTCTTTCACCGTTTTTGTGAGTCTATCTTTCTTGGTGGGGTTCTTTTTTATTTTAGTCTCCACTCCGACTGCGGGAGAGATAGAGAAAAATTTTAGAGAGTATTTAAAGTCTTTATCACCTGATGAGTTCGCCCCCGCAATCGTGATCATGGCGGATCAGGCGGACATAAAGGCTTTGAATGCCAGCTTAAAGATGGAAAAAGCAACCATGAAGGTCCGGCATCAAAGGGTGTTGTCGGCGCTACAGGCTGCCGCTTCAAGGTCTCAAGTGAATATGGTTAGTTATCTTGAGGCCAGGAAAAAGGAGGGTTCTGTAAAAGGATACACGCGCTTTTGGATCATGAATTTGATCGTAGTTCAGGCCACAAGAAAGGAGTTGGAGAAGATCGCTGCTCGCTCAGATGTGGAGATCGTGGAGGAAAACTTCAGAGTAAGCCTGATTGAACCGGTGGGGGAGAGAACCAAATCGGTGGAGATACCATCCAAGGGAATAGGGATAACTCCGGGTTTGAGAGCCATCAATGCACCCAGGGTATGGCACGAGTTGGGGATTACCGGGCTGGGAAGATTGGTAGGTAATATAGACACCGGAGTGGATGGAGCCCATCCGGCCCTGACAAACAGGTGGAGAGGCAATTACGAACCCTGGCAAGAATGCTGGAGGGATGCAGTGGGCTTCGGCGATACCACTCCCCATGATTATTACGGTCACGGAACTCACGTAATGGGGACATTGTGCGGTCTGGGAGCGGGCACCGGTGATACCATTGGGGTAGCCTGGGAAGCCGAGTGGATCGCTGATAATGCTATTGACCAAGAGGTCGGGCCAGAAATCGATAATGACATCTTGGATGCTTTTCAGTGGTTTGCAGACCCGGATGGGAACCCAGCTACTATTGATGACGTTCCGGATGTGGTTCAAAACTCCTGGGGCGTCTATAGTTACTGGCCGGGTTATCAGGATTGCGATTACCGGTGGCAGGCTGTAATAGAAAACTGCGAGGCGGCAGGAGTAGTGGTTACTTTCTCTGCAGGTAATGAGGGTCCATACCCACAAACCCTTAGATCACCTGCCAATATATGCAATACACCTACCACCAATTTTGCCATAGGAGCCGTGGATGCGACCCACTACGGTTTTCCCTACCCTATTGCTGATTTGAGCAGTCGAGGCCCTTCCGACTGTGACGGAGTAACCAAAAAACCTGAGGTCGTTGCTCCTGGAGTGCAAGTCTACTCCTCAGTCCCCGGAGGCGGGTATGAGCAATATGGTTGGACTGGAACCTCTATGGCAGGTCCTCATGTAGCAGGAGTGGTAGCCTTAATCCGACAGGCAAATCCCGATTTGGATGTCGACTCCATAAAACAGATTTTGATCAATACCGCGGTCGATTTAGGTGTTCCCGGAGAAGATAACAACTATGGCTGGGGTATAATCGATGCCTATGCGGCTGTCTTGCAGATCATGGTTATACCTGGATGCAGAATATCCTACACCAACCAGTATCCCGAATCCTGGAGTGTGCCTCCTATTAAGGTTCCGTCAACACCCGGCTTCAGGATAATCAGGTTTACGATTATGAGCATTGGTAACCTGGGTGGAACCTACGCAGTCAGATCTGACGATCCGAACGTTCAAGTAACGCTCAACCCCGGTCCTCAGTTTCTTGAGCCGGGTGACCAGCTACCAGTAGAGATCGAGATAAACTGCGCGGGTGACACCTTACTTGAGACGTACATAACCATCACCACGTGTATAGGGACGGCGGATGAAGACAGTGTTAAAATCCCTCTGATTGCGGTGTGCGGTAATGATTATTATGAGTGCGTGCGCGATCCCGCCACTCAATTCGGAACAAAGAACGGCACAGCGGGTAGCCCATTCTGCAGTCTGTGGACCTGTTCCAACAGTCAGGAGAAGTTGTGGGACCTGAGATTGCCTACGGATAGCAACCAGATCATCTTCAGCGGAGGCGTGATTGTGGCTTTCATGGACGATAGTGCCATAGTTGGCAGGCAGGATTATAGAGATACCAAGACCGGAGCCAGAGATACCATCAGGGTAATTAAGAGTCATTTCCCTCCCGAATTCGACTGCGACGTTCAGAAGATTTTTGTTACCAAAACCTATGTCTGGTATCCTCCAGAGATACCCGCAACTCCCAAATGGTATTGGCTTAATATCAACAAACAGATCATACTCTTTTCTAATCGTTCAGGTAAGACCTGTCCGGCCTGGAAGAAGCAGCAGGTGATCAAGCATGTCTGGATAACCTGGGGTAGTCCACCTGCGTGGTGGCCTAACGAGGGTTCGTATACCGGACACCCGGATATCTATTACGGGGTGTATGCTGACATTAACGCTCCTTTCGATACTGGCTGTCATACTATGGGTGGAGAGTCCCAGAGTGGCTGCAATGTGGGTGGATGGGATGCTACTAACAAGATGGTATGGCAGAGTGGTTACGGTGGCGTTATTCATCCTGAATATGCGAACTATTACGTGGGACTGGGCTTGACCAATACTGCGGGGCAGATAGTGACGCCTATGGGCTGTAAGGACGTGCGGAACGCCGAGTATCTCTATCCGCAGAGTGGCTGGGGCTGGCAGGATAGTCAGTTATACCGGTTGGCTTCTACTGCCTTAGATGAGGGGACCGTGGTGGATAATCCGGATTCGGTGGTTGACCGCAGTGCGGTGATGACCGCGGGTATGATTCCAGCAGGTAGCACTACTAACTTTGTAGGTGAGTTCATCCTGATCGAATCTTTCAGTAGAACGAGTTTGGATGAATTGAAGACCAATATAGGCAAAGCCAGAATGATCCTCATACCCGAGCTGAAGTATGGCGGTGTGCTCGACAAGACCTTCCCCACAGGACCGTGCGGAGATGTCACCGGTGACAGACTGGTAGACGCCGCAGATGTCGTCTATCTGGTCAACTATTTGTACCTCCATGGTCCAAAACCACCTTGGATCGTAGCCGATATCAACGGTGATGCCACGATCGACGGCGCAGATGTTGTCTATCTGGTTAACTATCTGTACATCCATGCTCCACCACTTACTTGCTACGGTTTGTAGACTAAAGACGGAGACTGAGAAGTTAGACCAAAAACCAAGACAGAAGTGGACGCAGGATCCCTGCCCGCCGACAGGCGTGGCGTCTTCGGTAGAAAAGAAAGACAGCCGAGTTTCAATTCTTGAGGCTCGGCTGTCTTTTTCATTTCTTTCAATGCAACAAGATAGGAAATGATGACGTCAATTAAAATTCAAAATCACCATAATCTCTAATCCCCCCCTTTTTAAGGAGAGATTTTAATCTCCCTTTTTTGAAAGGGGGAGGCTGTAATTCCCCCTTTTTCAAAGGGCATTATAATTCCCCCTTTTTTAAAGGGGGATTAAAGGGGGATTATTCAAAATTCCCTTTTTTTAAATGTGAATTACACTCCCAATGCAGTTCTAAGCCACTTTAGTGGCGTTAGCACCTAAACCTGACCAAAGTCAGTTAGAGCACTTATAGTTACAGGAGATGTCAAGTTAAATAGTTGATGACCTTCAGGCAGACCGATTTTTTCTCTCCCCGTTGGTAACGGACGCCTCGTCCGTTATCATAGCTCGTTGGTCATGGGTGCCCTCACCCTCGTTCCCCTCTCCCCCGCCTCCGGTGGCTCGATTTCGCTCACCACCCTGAGCCAGTCGAAGGGCGGGATTTTCAACATTCTATGGAAAGGGTTAGAGGTCCCTATTTTTCATCTGTTTCATCTGTTGGGAAATCTGCTGTGAATTCCCATGAGGTGTCAGAACCCCGTTCTGACACAATACTGGTTGGGACAACAAAATCACCATAACTTTACAATGTTGGTGGGGGGTTCCCTTCAGGGTGAATCCATTCAGGATGAACCCTAACCCCCCACCAAAAACAGCAAAATCACCATAACTTTGATGGTGATGGGGATAGGGTGCCGGTTTATGGAGGACTAAATATGAATTCTCCTTGTGGCAAACATAGTCGAATCATTTATGCCGAACATAACTAATATAAAAATTATGAAAACAATGTTCAGATTGTTCAGAAAGTTCAGATACTTCAGTCTATGGTCAGCATGAGTATTTCTCAGAAAAAAAATGTGAAAAAGAAACACACGAAAGGCACGATACCCACGAAACACACGAAATCCGACTTTCGGATCCGGAGGACACACAAGAGCTAAATTGATGTTGGTGCCGGATACCCTTACCCCGCACCTTTTATGTTTCGGGGTAGGGGTACCCCGAAACAACGTGAAACAATCAAACTCCGCTCACCAAAAGTCGAAGCTCGATGCTCGAAATTCTTGTTGTGTTAGCAATTAGCCAGCTTCGAGTACCGGGCTTCCAGCATCGATACGAGCATCGAAACCGTTTCCGCCATAGGCGGATCTGTCTTTGGCAGAAAACCAGCTTCGTAACTGTCAGGCGAGTCTGATTATCATATCTAATCTCAAGACACAGAATTCGTGCTAACATTAAAACAACGACTTTGCCCTACCCAAATCTTGGGGACACTTGTTTCCGCAGGAACCTTCGGATCGACTTCGTCTATCCCGCCTTTGGTATAAACCATGCAGTTCATACCTTTAGCGAGGGATCGGGATGCATCCGTATCCGTTCCTCTGGGAAAGGGTAAAGGTATCCCCCCAAGACGGGTCTTGGTGAACCAACACGATTCCGTATAAATAAAAAATTAAAAAAACTTAATTTTTTTGTTGACATTTAAATTTCTTTTTCTTATATAGATTCGATGATGAATGCAAAAGACGTTTGGCAGCTCAAACATTCAAGGAGGTGAGAGAAAAAAAAACGAAAGGCTCAAAATAGAGGGGATGAAAATATTTGATGGATGCTTTGCAACCAAGATCGGTGCGATAATGCTTTTCGGTTATTTGACCAAAAATAAACCATCATTCAAAAATTTATTTTCGTAAGATTCTTTGGGGAGTGTGGGTCGGTGTTAACAATATGATGCGTAGTTATAGTAGCTTCTGATTCGGGGAAGAAAGAGGAAAGGGGAGCCTTCGGTTTTTTGGAAAAATAAAAAGGCTTAATAAAAACTCTAAATCATAGGAGCGGTAAAATGAAAAAAATTTTCATGTGTTTGTTAATGGGAGTGTTTATATTGGCTGTCTCCAGTTCTTCCCGGGGTCAAACCTATTGTAGTCCTGCAGAGTCGGTGGGAACGGACTGTTGCGATGCCGGAGGCACATCGTCGCAAGGGTATTCAGTTGACTTGGGTGTTTGTGATACCTTGCACGTTGTTCCCTTTCCCACGACGGATACCTGAATCATTTATAAGTATCCGAATGCTGACCCCCCTCATACTGACACGATTTGTATCAATAATTCAGGCTCGCACTTTCCCTGCTTTTTGTATGTAAATCTTTTGGTGACCCACGATTCGAATAGCCTTTGGTGGGAAACGTGGGAAGAATATAAGTGCACTGTTAGTGTTAACCGAGATTGTTGGACGAGAGACTCGGTCGACGCTATAGTAATTCCTCTTGCCTGGACTCGCACCAACAAAGCCAAATATTGCAGTTTGACTACTTATTGGAATGAGAATACTGTGGATGATGATCCTGAGGAAGAGGGGTATCCCTATCCCAGAAGAATATGGCGTAACTTCCCGCCGTTAGGTAGTGACAGTATTAACCTGATGGATAAGCTTAAATGGGGAACCATGGTCGTTGAGCTGTCCAGTGACAGTGATTTTGTTTATAATACTCCACCGCACGCATTTATAAGTCTTATCGCTCAAACAAAAAGGAAATGGCGTCAAGAGAAGGACACCCTTCTTGCCACCCTTACCTTCAGGGTTCAGGATAGTATGACCATATGTATCGATACCACTTTCTGGCCCCCCGGCAGCCATCTTCTGTTTGTTCGGCATGATAATTCACCCTATATCCCCAGAGATAACCTGCCCCTTTGCATTAAGGTTAAGAGTGATGGTAGTGTGGACACTACTGACGTCAGATGGATTGAAGGTTCCACAGAAGAAGAAAGTAAGCCGACCACTTTCCTTCTTTCCCAGAACTATCCTAATCCCTTTAACCCGGTCACAAACTTTAAGTTTAGCTTGCCCAAAGCTTCGCACGTAAAAATAGAGATCTTTAATATCCTGGGGCAAAAGGTGAAAACTTTGGTGGATGAAGATATGAAGGCCGGGTCCTTTGTTGTGGACTGGGACGGAAAGGACCAAAGAGGGGTGGAGGTCTCAAGCGGAATATACTTCTATCGAATGATAGCTGAGGATTTCTCTTCCGTTAAGAGGATGGTCCTTTTGAAATAGCGATCATTGATTGGCTGAAATTCATTAGGGTGACCCCAAAAAAATCCCCTCCCATTCTCTGGGAGGGGATTTTTTTATAAATATTGCGCTATAACCCTTCCCTATTGTTGAGATTTCCTACATTTCAGGTTCTCTATCAAACCTGAAAGGTTTCCATATTGAATAACCGTAGTGATAACACTATGTAAGACAAATAAATAGATTGATCTGAGCGGTAAACTCAATAAACCTTTAATGACCCGAACTTCATTATTCCTTTAACTCATTGATAACGAGGAAGTTAAACGAACTAAAATAAGATATATCTTCCTCGTGTAAAATTTTTGCTAAATTTATATATTTTTTGTTGACAAAAGGTAGTTTTGAATGTAAAATAAGAAGATGTTTTTGGTCTTATGGAGTTTAGAAATCAAGGAGCATTTTCTTTTGCATTGACGTAAAATAGCAAGAGGTGTTCCAATCTTTTTCCAGATCAGTTTCGACAAGTTTATCCTGTGCAAAGTCGAAGGACAGAATTCGTGCAAAATTCTATTCTTTTTTTAAAGGAAACAGCATGTTGAAGATAGCAAACAATAAATTTGTTATCGGCAAAGAGGAGTATTATCCTCAATCGGCAGAGATGCATTATTTCAGGGTCAGCAAGAAATATTGGTCGATCTGTTTTGAACGAATGAAGAAGGCCGGATTTAGGATCATATCTACTTGCGTGCCTTGGAATTTACATGAAGGCACAATAGGTGAATTCGATTTTTTCGGAAGAACTGACCATGCCAAAGATTTGGTGGTTTTCTTGGAATTGGCCCGGGAATTTGGTTTCAAGGTTATCCTGCGTCCAGGACCTTTCATAGATTCCGAGTGGAAGAATGGAGGGTATCCTGATTTTCTTTACAACGATCCTGAGATCTTAGCTAAAGATTCAAATGGTGAACCGGTCAAAAGAGAAAATCACGCCGGCGTAGAAAGCGGTTATCTCTTTTCTTTGCTCCACCCTCAATTCTTGAACCATGTTAAAAGATATTTCAATGCGCTCTCAGAGATTATAAAAAATTATGTTTATCCTAAAGGTCCTGTGATCTTAGTGGAATTGGACAATGGGGTTTTTGGGGACCATCAGGACGTTTCTGGGAATAACTTGAATCCCTTTGAACTGGACTACAACGACTACACCATCCACTCGATCTTTCCTCAATTTTTAAAGGAGAAATACGGGGAAGTAAAAAGACTAAATAAACTCTATGGGGAAAAACATGCTAACTTTGAGGAGGTAGAGCCACCTAAGAGTTTGAAAATTTCTCAGCCAAAGAATTTGATCAAATATTTCGACTGGGTCATATTTAAAGAGAAGACGTTGGCAGACTTTGTCTTGAAGTTAAAAGAGTTGTTTTTGTCTTTTGATGTTTCACCCCTATTTTCGGTCAATCTTTCTTATTCTCCTAATTTTTCACTTCCTTTCGATTGGCAGTTGGTGGACTCGGATGAGGTTTTTTGCGGGATAAATATCCTCTGGCAAAAAGATTATGTCGAGCTGGCTCGACACTTACGTTATTTTGCCACCTGCTGTCGGTTTCCTTGGTCTTCTGAGTTGATGCTTGGTGGTTGGGCAGATCTGCCCAAAGATGGGGAAAGGTATTTCCCCGTGACCCCTCAAAAAGTCAAATTCTTATTGGTTTCGGCTCTGGCCTCGGGGATCAAAGGTTTTAATCACTACATGTTTGTGGAAAGAGATCATTGGTATGACTCGCCCTTGGCAAATGATGGAACCATTCGCCCTAATTTTGAATTAATCAAGAAATTCAATGAGTTGGCCGAAAGAATTGAATTGGAAAATCTAGAGCCTCTGTCGGAAATTGGTCTGGTAAATTATAGACCTTATCTCTGGTTTTCATATTTAAAGGGGAAGGGACACCCTCAGAAGAAAGATAAACTATTTTCTTATCTTCCTTTATTGTTAGAGAAAACCCACAAAGGCTTAAGCCAAGATTTGATTAATCTTAAGCTTCCTTTCGGAATACCCGACCTTTGGAGCAAAGTAGGTTTGGAGGGTTTCGAGATCCTCTTTGTCCCCTGCGGTGAATATATGGATGCGGAAAGTCAGAATCTTTTAATTAAACTGGCTAAAGAGGGCAGGACCCTTTTCCTCTTCGGGCTTTTGCCCAAGTATGATCTGAGAATGAAAAACTGTGAGCTCTTAGCTGAAGCTATAAACCTTAAAACCAAGGAACTATCCCAGACCGGCCATTCGCCATGCGTGGGAGAAGTGAAAGGTTTAGATTCTGAGTTTACGACTTTTATTTATGGTTATATTAGAGGTTCAAAGAGCTCTCAGGTTTTGGCGACCTATGAGGGCAGGCCCGTGGGGATAGTTTCTAAGATAGGGAAAGGTCATATTTACCTCTTCACCTTCGACATCTCCGCCCAACTGAACCATAATAAACTCTTTTTCTTGGAAGAGGTGTTAAAAAGATGCGGGATACAGAATCAAGTGTTTTGTGACCATCCTTTAGTCGATGTGGTGGTACAGAAGAATGAACGACATACCATCCTTTACTTAATTTATCCCCCTGAAAGTTCTTCAGACCCAGGCGGTCAAGATGTCTCGTCCGAAGTATCCACAAGAAAAGACAAGAAGAAATTGATTCTGAAAACAGAACCTCGCAAACTCGGGGTAAAAGGAGAGAAAATCCGCTTAGTTGACCTTTTGGGCAATGAGGTGATAAGAACCACAGCGGAGGAGTTAAAACGAGGAATCGTAATAGAGATGGCTCCTCTGGACAGCAGAATGTATTTGATGGAAGGGAAATAATCAACGGTCATTTGTTCATTTGAATCCGTAGGAACTCAACTGAGATCAAACGGATTAAGTGGATAGGGAAAGTAGGGGGATTAGCCCGAATCTTGGATCCATTATGTTGTTTTTTTTTGAGTTTTATTATGAAGCCAGGAATCTTCTGCGTCACGATATTTTTAGTAATCCTTGGATGTTCAACTAATGAATTCCAATATAAAGGTGAAAAACAGGAAGTGAAATCAAAGCAGGGAGAAATCTACATTTTAGGTATAAATAAGGTGGATTCGACTCTTCTTGAAAAATTGAGAACCAATTTGGAGAAGATATTTGGACAAAAGATCAAAGTTAGTCTAATCTCATGGGATTTGGAATTTGCTTATAATCCTGAAAGAAAACAATATTATTCGTCGGCTATTTTAGAAAAGCTTCGAAATGCAGGCTCGGAGGCGGGTGAAAGGGTCTTGGGTCTTGTCGACATTGATCTTTATGTCCCTGATTTGAATTTCGTCTTCGGAGAAGCAGACGTAGTAGAAAAGATAGCCGTGATCTCCACAAAAAGATTGAGGCAGGAGTATTATGGTTTGCCGAAAGATGAACAGTTACTTTTGGATAGAACCTTAAAAGAATCGGTGCATGAACTCGGTCACACCTATGGCCTTGGACATTGTCCCGACAAGAGTTGCGTGATGTATTTTTCTAATAGCCTACAAGATACAGATTTCAAATCTTCCTCTTTTTGTGAAAGTTGTAAAAGCAAGTTAATGTTAGCTATAAGGTCAGAAAGTTAGAAAGTTTGAAAGTTGTGAGGTTTTTAAACTTTTTGACCTTCAGACTTGAAAAATAAAAACTTTTTGCAAGATTTTGCGTATAAATGTATGATAGGTAAGCATGATAGGTGAAAATTTACGTAAGATGTTGTTGTATAATGTGATAGCTAATTGTATGGGTTCTAATTCTTAGATGTCAGAGGTGATTTTTAATGTTGGATAGAGCGAGTCTAATAATCCGTGGCAGAAGCGAGCAAACCAAGAAAAGACAACAGACAGATATTTTACTCAAAAAAGCCATGAAGGGAAACAGGCAAGCTAAGCTTAAGCTTTACAAGGAGTTCGGGATAAGGCTTTACTCTTCCGATGAGGTTGAGAAGTATGTGCAAGAGAGGGTAGCCCAGGAATATACTTTAGACGGGAAAAGCGCAAATAACGGCCCAACTTTACTGACCCTAAAAAAGGAAAGCAGAAGTCTATCCAAAAATGGTAATGAGTCCCGGCTTCGGCGGGATCGAAACACGGGCTCACCACCCCGAGCGAAGTCGAGGGAGAAAACAAAACATCTGGTCAAGAAAGTCTAAGCCTGCTAAGACCAAAAATATTATGAGATTAAAGTCCCCCCGCTCTGAGCGGGGGGACTTTTTTACTTGCTTCCCTTTGTTCAATCTGTCACGACCGCAATGGTCATTCCCAGGATTTTTTCTGCGCCAGCTTGTTTTAGCATCCGGGCACACTCGGAAAGAGTGACACCGGTAGTGATCACATCGTCTACCAGAATCACCTTTTTGCCTTTTATCATTTTAGGACAACTCACCACGAACGCATCTCTTACATTTTCCTCCCTTTGCTCTCGAGAAAGATTGGTTTGATCCTTAGTGTTCTTTTTTCTCTTCAACACACTTTTTAGAACAGAAAGACCAGTCGCTTTTGAGATTCCTTCTGCCAGAATATCGCTCTGGTTGAATCCCCTCTCCCGGTATCTGGATTTGTGAAGAGGGACCGGAATCAAAAAATCAGATTTTAAGAAAATGGAGTCGTCATCTATAGTCTCTCCCAGCCGTTGTCCTAACCTCTTTCCCAGAGGGATCTTCTTCCCATATTTGAACCGATGAATAAGCTCCTTATAATATTCATCAAATCTGCCCAATGATCTCACTATCAAAATTTTATGATCTTCCCCGCCTTTGGTGTGATTTTCAATTGAGATTTTTCCTCGGGACTTACAGAAACTGCATTCTGTGTCCGCTTCCTCGATAAATGATTTACAATATGGACAAAAAGGATCAGTAAGAGTCTCCAGACTATTCCAGCAAACCTCACACACATCCTTCTCTTCCCTCCTTAAGTATTTTTTGCAGATGGCACAATGCTGAGGATAGACGAAATCTAAGAGGTCGTCCTTCAATTCCAAGAGAGAATGGAGAAGTTTTGGTAAGAGCATGTCTAAGGTGATAGGTGTAAGGTAAAAGGTGAAAGGTTAAAGGCTAAAGTCCATTAGCCTTTAGCCTATTTGCTTTTAGCCTCAGATGGTTCCACATGAAGATGGAGATAAGGAAAATCAAAACGGTTAAAGCTTGATTCATGGAGAAGTTCACTCCTCCGATTTTGGCAAAGATCATGCTCTTCTCATAATATCTGAAGAGGTCGATGGTGAATCTTCCCACCGAATACAAAGCCAGCATCGACCAGAAGGTGAAACCATCAAATTTTTTAAACTTTTCTGCGAACAAAAGAATGCCGAAGATTAAAAAACCCTTGAATGAAGCTACTAATTGAATGGGAAATATACAGGTGTCTGGAAAAAAATATCCCGCCGGAGAGTCGGCAGGAAAGATCACTCCCAAGAAGCTTTCGGTTGGTTTTCCAAAACAGCAGCCGTTGAGAAAGCATCCGATGCGCGCCAGGCCCAAGCCCAACATAACCGAGGGTGCCACTATATCGGCAATCTTCTGGATGTTCAGTTTTTTTAGGCGAAGATAAATTATGCTGGAGAAGATGGCTAATACCAGTCCGCCAAACATGGATAGCCCGCCAATTCCGATCTCTCCTGAGCTTTGAATGGGATTGATCATATCCCAAGGGTGCCCTTCAAACTCCTCTAAATGACGAATCACGTAAAAAAACCTGGATCCTACAAGAGCAGTGATCAAAATGATTAAAGATAAATCTGGAAGCCACTCAATCTGGATCCCTTGTTTTTTAGCTCTTTTGGCTGAAAACCAAATTCCTAAGATAAAGGCTAAAGCCAAAAGAAAACCGTAGGTTTTTACCGCAACCGGACCTATCTGGAATAGAACTGAATGCAATAATCGTTCCTCTATTTATTGGACATTATCTTTTTATTATCGCTATACAATTTGTTTTCATTTTCTATTTTAGCATACTCTTTGACCCTTGCCCCGTGACCCTGTCAGTATTCATACCAGCGATAGTGAATCGCTAACAAAAGACCCACCAGAATCCAGCTTGAAAGCAAAGATGAGCCACCGTAGCTAACGAAAGGCAAGGGTAGACCCGTAACCGGCAGGAAACCCACTGCCATACCAATGTTTACCAGCATCTGAAAAGCAAGTATAGTGGTGACGCCCAAAGCCACATTGCTTGAAAAAGCGTTTCTGGTTTTATGAGCTATCATAATCCCTTTGATTATGAGGAAACTAAACAGTCCCAACAAAACCAAAGCACCACAGAACCCAAATTCTTCCCCCAGCACTGAAAAAACAAAATCCGTGTGTTGATGGGGCAGAAAAGCCAACTTGGTTTGAGTCCCCCGAAGATACCCTTTTCCTAAAAGAGCACCGGACCCGATGGCGATCTTGGATTGAATTATCTGATACCCTGCTCCCCGGGGATCTTTTCCCGGATCAAGAAAGACGATGATTCTATCCTTTTGATAGTCATACAATCTGTTCCAAATTAGAGGGGTGATCATGCCGAATGCCAGGTTAAGCAAAAGGAAACTGACCGAGAAGAGAAAGTTCAATCTTAAGCGATATAAGAGAAATACCAAGAGTAAAAAGAAGGCTGCCCAGGCGGCCCAATGAAAAGCACAAATCAAGCTTATAAAAGGTGAAACGATTAAAAAAAGATAGAAAATAGGAACCCCGGCCCAGAAGAGCATGGAAATCAAAATGGCTAAAAATACTAAGGAGGTCCCCAAATCCGGTTGTTTCAAAATCAAAAGGGTGGGCAACAAAACAATTCCCATCACCACTCCGAGCCACCTGAAACTATAAATGGATCGTTTGGAATAAGCCAAATATCTGGAGAGGGCAAAGACGGTGGCAATCTTGGCGAACTCAGAAGGTTGGATATTGAAACCCCCCGAGGAGAACCAGCGCGCCGCCCCCATTTTGGAAGAACCAAAAATCAGGATGATCAAAAGCGTGCCCACTGCCATGAAATATAATACATAGGAAAAAGCCTCATAAAACCTCAAAGGGATAAAGAACACTATGGCACACGCACAAAAACTTAAAAACAGCCAACCCAGCTGTTTTAAATAGATTCCTCTCTCCGCCACAAAAGTGGAATAATGCTTGGCACTGTAGATCAAGAGTATCCCGATAAGGGATAAAATTAAAGCCGTGACCAAAAGGCTTGAGTCGAAATCTTCAGAGCGAAATTTAATCATGATTTCAGAGAATGATTTTTAGCCTGTGTCGGGTAGCTCCCTATATGGATCGCAACCTGACCTCTAAGTTTTTTAACCTGATGTCCCCCTCACCCTCTCCCAGAGGCGAGAGGGTAAGATAAGGAGAAATCAAGCAGAGGTATAGAAAAAATTTTGCGCTTGTTTAATAGCAAACGACTTAAATAAATTGAGATATTCACCCTCCCCTCGCCCCCTCCCATCAAGGGAGGGGGAATCTATGAAGTCCCCTCTCCCCTTGTGGGAGAGGGCTAGGGTGAGAGGTACGTAAACTTATCGAAGATGCATAAGCATTTCCTATGTTTGTTTTAGTTGCCAAAATTAAGGGAGCTAACTGCAATGATGCTGTCTTTTTGATCAGCAATTATTCCTCTTTTGAGATATTTCTCTATGATCGCTTTAGCCACGGGAGCAGCAAAGGTTCCACCGTGACCGGCATTTTCCACCAGCACCGCCACCACGATCTTTGGATTCTCCGCCGGAGCATAGCCCACAAACCAGGCATGAGCTTCGCCAAAAGGATTTTGAGCGGTTCCGGTTTTCCCCGCCACGGTGACATCGGAAATCCGTGCCAGACCACCGGTGCCGGATGCGTCATTAACCACTCCGATCATAGCTTCTTTTAACAACTCCAAAGTGGAGGCAGAAAAAGGAAGACGTCTTAACACCTCACTCTGGGTGGTGATAACCCGCCCCTGCGTGGTGGTTATCTCTTTTAAAATATGCGGTCGATAGATTGTTCCATCGGTAGCCAAACCGCAATAAAAGCCTGCCAGTTGAAGGGGAGTGACCAAAACTTCCCCTTGCCCAATGGCTAAGTTGATTACCAAATTCTTCACCCACTCCCCTTTTCCATATTTCTTATTATAATACTCTGGGGAAGGGATAAAACCTTTTGCCTCTTCCGGCAGATCTACTCCCATTTGTTCTCCAAACCCGCACAATTTAGCATAGTGACTCCATCTTTCCAATCCTACTTTCAATCCTAATTGGTAGAAATAGACATCGCACGATTGGATGATCGCATCCACCAAGTTCAACCTTCCATGCCCCTCTGGTCTCCAACACCGGAAGGCTCGTTTTCCAAACTGATAAGAGCCAAAACAAGGGGAAAGATAAGTATCTCTATGAGCGACTTTTGATTCCAAAGCGGCCCCAGCCGTCAAGAGTTTTAAAGTTGAGGCGGGAGCATAAGTGGCTTGAATAGTTCTGGAGAGGAGGGGATGAAAGGGATTTTGTAGAATCTCTTTCCACTCTTCAGGATTCAAAGCTCCTCCCAGGAAATTAGCATCAATTCCGGGTTTGCTCACCAAGGTTAGTATCTCTCCGTTTTTGGGGTCAAGTGCCACCACGGCTCCACTTTCATAGGTGGCTAAAGCAGATTCTGCCTCAGCCTGTAAATCCAAATCGATGGTTAATTTCATATCTGTGCCTTTGGTGGGTAAATCCGGCTTTCTATCCTCTAAGGGACCTAAAATTTTTCCTGCGGCGGTTACCTCCAAAAAGGTCATTCCATCTTTTCCTCTCAATAGATCATCATATTGCTTCTCCACCCCCTCCCTACCAATGCTTCCCCCCAATCGATAACTGCTTTTTCCTGGTGAATCTAAATCAAGTGAGGTGGGCTCATTAGAATCCGCACTCTTCGCGGGGGAGACTAAATCTCCGGACAGCTCTCCTTTGGATAATTCTTTTACATAACCCAATACATGCCCAGCCCAGCTACCTTCCGGATAGCTCCGCGTCTGCTCCACCTGATATATTACCCCAGGGAGATCCTGGTTTTGTTCTTCGATAACACAGATAGTTTTAAAGTCCACCTCTTTTTTAAGCTTGATCCGTTCATATTTTTTTGACCAATTGGCTTTAAGTTTTTCTTTTAGCCAAGAAAGATCCATGTTTAAAATCGGGGCAAGTCTTTGGGACAAAAGATCCAGGTCTTTGGCCTCATAGGGAATGAGAAAAATCGTATAGGAGGGACGATTGAAGGCGATGATTTTACCATTTCGATCTTTTATTGTTCCTCGAGGTGCCGGCAAAGGCACCGCATGGATTCGGTTCTCCTCTGAAATTAGTTTATAATAAGAAGCTTTTATCACCTGCAAAAAAAACAACCTCAGGCTCAAAACCAAAACTGAAATTCCTAAAAACCCAATCAAAATCCTGGCTCTTTGCTTTCTCGAAACAAAACCGCCTAAAGACTCATTTGTATGTTCTAATCTTTCCATATTAGGTCATTCTCAGGGATTCATCCTAAAGGAAAATTTCTTCTCTATAATAACAAAAAACAATATCCCTACCACAGAGGTATAGATGGCAGAAGGCAAAGAATAATATAAGATGGTGTGGAAAGTGAAGAGTGTCACCCCTCCGGAGAAGAGGTGATAAAGAAGGTCATTCAAAAGAACGCTTAAGAAAACTATAGCTCCCTTTGAATATGAGCTCTCCAGGAATAGTTTATCCTTGAAGTCTCCCACGGTGAAGCCTACTAAAGATTTGATCAAAGCTCCCAATCCTAACCTTTGGGGAGTAAAAATGTCCAATAAAAGTCCAATCAAAAACCCAAAAATCACCCCTTGAGCCGGACCTTCGGTGAGACCTATATATACCAATACAAGAATAGCTAAGTCCAGCCTAATCCCCTTTATGGCCACGACCTCGGAGAAGAAGCTTTGAAAAACTACCAGGATAAACAAAAGGAATATGGCATGGAGGACTTTTGAAAATACGGCACTTCCCCAAAACATTGCGAAGGTCCTTACCATTTTTTCATTCGTATGAATGCATACGCATTTGAATCTCGACAAATCCGAAGTCTGGTTCCATAGGAAGGGTGTCGGTTTTGGGTCAAAAATGACTCAAATGAGAAAGTCGAATTATTTTATCTCTTCACATCTATATTTAATGCAAAAAGCTCCTCCAGGCTATTGAAATAGACTGAAGGTATAACTTCTATCTCTTGGAAGACCCCAGAATATCCAGTTGTTTTACTCAAACTTCCTTCCCCAACGTTGGAGATGATTCCGATCTTTAGTCCTGCCGGGAATATCCCACCCAAGCCTGCGGAAATCACTTCATCTCCTATCTGAACATCTTCTCCCAGCGGAACATTATCCAAATTTAAGAGCAAGCCCGGCCCGGGGTGAGGCTTTATGATTCCGAATACCCGGCTTCTTTGGTCTAGGGCTGAGACTCTGAAGTCAGGGTCCAACATAAGCTGGACTGTGGAGCGGTGAGGATAAACTTCCTCGATTTTTCCCACCAATCCATATAGGTTCAAAACCGGCATATTTCTTTTTATCCCCTCCTCTTTTCCTTTATTGATCAGAATCGATCCTCTACCCAAAGGACGATTCGGTTCAGCCGCCACCACCTCAGCTGGGATCACCTGATATTCTAACTCTGAGCGAAATTCAAGAAGTGCTCGTAATCTGGAGTTTTCCAAATGCTCTTCTTTGAGCTCGGAATTCTCTAAAGTGAGTTCCATCACCTTTTGCTGTAACTTTTTATTCTCTTGGTAGACCCCTTGTAACTGTTTTATCTGATGGCTTAAAGCGTAAAATGGGGCATAGGTAAATCTAAAGATAAACGCTGAAAAATCCGATTTCACTTCTCCAGGTAAAGCCAAAAGCAATAAGGACAAAAGGACGCAGGTGGTCAAATAAAGAAGATTCGGGTTTTTCGTAACCACAAAAGAGATTTTATTCATAGCAATCTATTCACCAGCCACCTGCTTTTAGCTCCTACAAACGTTATTAGCATTTCCAGTATAAAGTTCAATCTTTGAAACGTTTTTTCATTCCACCGAATCTAATACTTCTAAAAGTTCTTTTGGACTTTTGATTTTCATCAGTTTGTCCCTGTTCTTTTCGCTTTTCATAAGGTAAGAGAGCCGGGCCATCACGTTCAAATGAGCTCCTATGGCGTCCTCGGGTGCGGCAATCAAAAAGAAAAGGTGGACTGGCTTTTTGTCCATGGAATCGAAATCGACTCCTTTTTTCGCTCTTCCGAAAGCAATCACAATTCCCTTGACCGCTTTGGATTTAGCGTGAGGGAAGGCTACCCCATACCCCACCCCGGTGGTGACCAGCTTTTCTCTTTCTAATATATCTTTTAAAAGCTCGTTACCATCTTTGACCAGCTTTGACCTCGAAGCCAAATCGACCAATTCACTTATCACCTCGTTTTTAGATTCACCTTTTAGTTCAAAAGAGAGCAAATCCTCTCCACAGAATTTTGAGAGTTTCATCTTCTCCTACCTCCTATTTTTATTTTTGTATAATATGGGCTGTTGCTCAAATCAGTTTATGGTTTATGGGTTTGGGTTTCGGCCACGTATCGGTTTCGGGAGTCGGTTTAGTCTCTATCCTTAACACGCTAAACGACAACGACTATACGATGAACGATTTGTAACCGCAACACTTTTCAACGAAACCTAAAAGAAAGTATTTCGGCAACAATCTCATATTGTTTTCTAACCTATACCACTTGACGGATACTCCCCACCCGTATGGGCGCTCCTCCGGAGTGTTAAAATCTTTCTGCTTGATCCAAAAGCATGATCGGTATGTCATCTTTTATGGCGTATTTCAGCCGGCATTTTTCACAAACAAGTTTCTGGTTTTCCTCATCATAAATTAAATCTCCTTTGCAGGCTGGACAAGCCAGAATCTCCAAAAATTTTGGATCAATCATTTCATCTCCTTTTCGTCGAGACAGCTTTAGCTTTTTCAATCTTCATATATACTATACTGATTGCAAATTAAAAAAGAAAAATCTAAAAATACAATTCAAAAATAAAAATCAGGCTTATCTTTTCACCGGATTTCCGAAATAATATCAACAAACAAAATTTGAATTTTGCCTTTTCCCAAAAAGGGTCTCCGTGAATTTTGAATTTTATCGACTTTCAGCTTTCTATCTGGGAAAGATACTCTCCCATTACCCGAAATTTATGGATTCTTCTTTCAATCAATTCCTCCTGATTCAACTTCTCCAGTTCATCCAAAGCATTCAGGATTTCTTCTTTTAGAATTAAAGCTTGCTTATCGGGATCTTTATGAGCTCCCCCGATAGGTTCCGGGATGATTTTGTCTATGACTTTAAGCTCGAGAAGATCTGTAGCGGACAATTTCAGAGCCTCGGCTGCTTCCGGAGCTTTGGCTGAATCTCTCCACAGGATGGCGGCGCATCCTTCCGGGGAGATCACCGAATACCAAGAGTTCTCCAGCATGAAGACCTTATCTCCTACCCCTATTCCCAGAGCGCCTCCACTGGCACCTTCTCCGATAACGTTTATGATGATGGGAACCCGAAGGCGGGTCATCTCCCTTAAATTTCGAGCAATTGCTTCCGCCTGCCCTCTCTCTTCTGCTCCAATGCCGGGGAAGGCACCCGGAGTATCTATCAACACGATGATGGGCTTGCCAAAGCGAGAGGCAATCTGCATCAATCTCAATGCCTTTCTATATCCTTCCGGATGAGGCATACCAAAATTTCGATAAAGCTTCTGCTTGGTATCCCTTCCTTTTTGTTGTCCCACCACCAAGACCGGTTTTCCATCAATTTTGGCAAATCCACCTACAATAGCTTTATCATCTGCGAAATTTCTGTCGCCGTGCAGTTCAATAAAATCGGTGGTCATAAGGGAAACATAATCCAAAGTGCAGGGACGACGAGGATGACGCGCCAGCTGGACCCTTTGCCAGCGGGAAAGCTTGGAATAAATCTCCAAAGAGAGCTTTTCCAACTTGATCTCCAAAGCCTCGATCTCATGGGAAAGCTCCAAACCTCCCAAAGGATCATCTACATGCCGACCAGCCAAATCCTTGAGGTCACTGATTCTCTTTTCTAACTCATAAATCGGTTTTTCAAAATCCAAATAGGGTCCGTTCATCTTTTTTCTGTGGTTCGACCTTGCTCACCACCCTGTCTTCGACCCTGAGGCTCAGACCCGAAGGGAGCTTGTTGAAGGGCAGATTCAAATAACTTGGGAGCATTAAAAACGGTGGAGAATTCCTTAATTCTTTTGTCTCCCAATGTCAGATATCCCCCACTAATTCCTTTACCCTGAGTACTGTCTCAAAAGCCAAAGTCAATACCTGTTCCCACCACATTTTCACAGTTTGGACAGAGAACAGGTTGCTCTGGGTCTGTAACAAGGCTGTGCCTTGCCGTGCACTCGTTATACCCTTCTCCATTCCAGCACCATTCCTCGGTCATTAAGGCAGTAAACCAAATGGTGTCCAGTATTTTTCCGCAATGTTTGCAACGTTTTTTTCTGATTATCTTCTTTTCAGGCATATTTTCACACTTGTTTTCTCACAAAATTCTGTTACTTTTTGAAAGTTTGACATTCATATATCATCTATTTAGGCAATCTTAAATACGAAACTTTCTCTCTTAAGCAAGGAAAGGCTTCATCCCCAGCACAAAGAATAAGCGCATCCAGACGCTTAAGAAAACTATCCCTCTTAAGAAAACATTGGGATTATGATGTTTCCTATAAAAATAATACATGCTCCGGTGATGTTCCAAAAGCATAGCGAATTTTCTCTTCTGGGTGCTTTTGCCGATATGGTGAATCACCACAACGGATGGAAAATAAAACACAGAAAAACCCAATTTTTTTGCCCGATAACACAGGTCCACATCTTCCACATACATATAAAATCTCTCATCCAAAAGCCCTATCTTCTCGAACGTTTCTCTCTTAGCCAAAAGGCAGGAGCCGGAGACCCAATTTACCTCCATAATTTGAGAATGATTTTTTTCTTTCAAAAGGTATTTTTGGGACAAAAAATTCTCAGGGAAGATTCGATTTAGGATGGACTGGCTGGAGGATATGGCGGTTAGATAAGAAGGGAACGATCTACATGAGAATTGAAGGTTTCCTTCCTGATCCATCATTTTAGGACCACAGATGCCCACCTCTGGCTTTGAGTCCATAAAATCTATCATCTTTTTGAAACCACCTGGGGTCAATTCCGTATCGGGGTTCAAAAGCAAAATATATCTTCCCTGACTTTCTTTGATTCCCTGGTTACAGGCGCGGGAAAAGCCTGAGTTTTGTTTATTTTCGATCAGTTGTACTTGAGGAAAATCTTTTTTGAGCATTTGTTGACAATAATCCTTTGAGTTATTATCTACCACTATCACTTCAAATTCTGCATCCTTTTCATATTTAAAAATCGATTCTAAACATTTCCTGAGCAAATTTTTCACATTGTAGTTGACAATAACGATGGAAAGCGGCTTATTGGGGGGGTTAACAAAAATCATAACTTACCCAAAAGGCTCATAAGTCTCAATCTCCATACCATCCAAATTGCTTCTTTCACGATCTTTTTGGACATTTTAGATTGTCCTAATCTCCGGTCTTCAAACACGATGGGAATCTCCTTTATGCGGAACCCCTTTCTCCAAGCCCTGAAGCTCATCTCGATCTGAAAGGAATATCCATTGGACTTAACTCTATCTAAATCGATTGCCTCCAAAACCTCCCGTCGGAAGCATTTGAACCCCCCAGTGGCATCTTTGACCGGAAGCCCGGTGACTATGCGCGAATATACATTGGCATAGTAGGAAAGAAGGAGCCGGGACATGGGCCAGTTAATCACATTCACTCCACTTATATATCTGGAGCCTATGACCAGATCCGCCTCTTTTATGGCATCCAAAAAGCCCGGAATATATTTGGGATCGTGGGAGAAATCGGCGTCCATCTCGAAGACATAGTCATATTTTTTTTGAATGGCGTATTTGAAGCCAGCCACATAGGCGGTACCCAGACCACTTTTGTTTTTACGATGAATCACAAAAACGCGACTGTTCTCCTCAGACATTAAGTCCGCAATCTCACCGGTACCGTCCGGGGAACCATCATCCACAATCAGAACATCAATGCTGGTATGCTTTTCTAACACCTGGGGGACGATTCGCTCGATGTTGTCCTTCTCATTATAAGTGGGGATGATCACCAAGGTCTTCATGTTTTATCCTGTCAATTTGGGGTGCGGGATAGTCTTTTTAGACACATATCCTTTTATTAAGTAAAAACCAAATATAACCAATAATACTGAGAATGTCAACAAAGTGGAGGTTTTCCCAACCTTATAAGGAACTGAATCGAAAACAAACTTTACCTCATGCTTCCCTTTGTCCAAGTATACCGCTCTAAAAAGATAATCCGCCCTGTAGATTTTAGTTTCCTTACCATCGACAGACGCTTTCCATGCTGGATAATAATTTTCGCTTAGGAGAAGAAAGCCATCCTGTTGCATTTCCACATCCACTTTAAAACGATTGATCCTCTGGAGATCATACACCTTAGCTGGAATAATAGGATTAGATGAAACGCTGGTAGTATCAGATGTGATATTTGCAGGTGCCTCGGTTAAGAGGATTTTATGCTGAATGTCGAATTGTGGGTCTTTCAAACGGGAAAGAATCTTTTCTTCGTCTTTCTCCACCTGC
>JALHUP010000142.1 GCA_022866585.1 Candidatus Zixiibacteriota bacterium
AGAGTAAAGAGCATAGAGTATAGAGTGGAAGCAAGGGGATTAAACAAAAAACCCCGCCAGAGGCGGGGCTTTTTGAAAATAAGTATTTCAATTATTCTATGGGCAAGAAGGTGGAGGACCACTTATGAAGAGATAGTTGATCAGGTATACTACGTCAGTAGCATCAACCTTTGAGCTACAATTGACGTCCCCGCCTTGAAGTGGAGACGGCTCGGGGCCACCAATAAACAAATAGTTAATCAGGTAGACCACATCGGCGACGTTCACGGAACTATCGTCATTACAATCTCCACAGATAAAATTCGGCTTGTTGGGGATGACCTCAATATCGTCTATATACCAACCTTCGAATTGGGCCGCGTCGTTGTCACTCAAAAATGAGAACCTAATTTGCACCGTGTCCCCTCCATACTCGGATAGATCATAAGTTTTCTCTACCCAGCCGCCGCTTTGCCCGGTCATCATACCTAACTCCCTCCAACCGTCGCCTCCGTTTACCTCACAGAAGGCATAATCCATGCCAGACTCAATGTAGTACCAAGTCCAAAAGCTAAGCTTGGCTAAATTGCCAACCACAATCGGAGGACTGATCAGATAAGCCGTAAAATCAATGCTGTATTGCCAGCTTCCTTCATTGCCACAATACCAGCTGTGTTCTGGGGAGTAACTTCTGTGAGCAGTTATGTGCCATTGGTCTATGGTTCCGGAGTGAGCCCATCCCCCTTCGCCGTTCTCCACATCGTCTGAGAAGCTGACATCGCCAACGAAAAGACGGAAAGAGTCAATTGTTGCATAACCTTCTCCTACAAGCGAGAGGGATAACCAGGCCATGTGTCCATTGGGACAAGCTCCGTTAATTGCTAATTTGTAGGGAATACCTGAATTGGCAATTTGTTCGGGTGCAAAGTTACCAAACCAAGAACTGTCGGATAAAATGGTAATGTAGGAATCATTTGTGCTCAAGACTCCATACACTCCCATGCCGTTGCCCAAACCCTTATTTTTAACAGTCACCTCCAAATTTACGGTATCATTTGGATCAGCAAACCCATTTCCACCTGGCCCATCATCGACGCTGTTTTTCAAATAGACCAACACCGGAGTACCAATAGTAACCGCTACCTGAGGATTCCAACTAAATCCGCCATTGGCGGTAGCCTGAAGATCAAAGTAGATGACGTCCCTATCCGCGGCGGCTCCCGAGACATCAAAAATGAATTCACCGCTCGCAGTATCACCTGGAGCTATATCGCCATAGTCAGCCTGATCATCTTCAATTGAGTCCACAAGGGCGCTGGTGGTGGATAAAGAGCATGCTACAGCGTATGCGGTCTGGTTCCCGGAATTAGCCAAGTTCAAAAACATCCCTATCTTCTCCCCTGGATTTACTATTCCGTCATTATTTCCGAAAGCATCGTTGATCTCATAACCGCACTGGGTAATATGGGGTCCACTCGATACGACCACGGCAGAGCCCTGGTAAGGCAAAAAGTTCGGGGCAGTTGCTGTGATAGAAAGGCTGCCTGCTGAGGTCGGGAATATTCTCAATCGCAGTTGCCCATCAGCACCAGTCATGCCACTTTTGTATACCTCATCCCCTTTAGAAACGCAGACTAAAGCATCCTTCACTGGCTTTTCACCGTCGGTTACGGAAACTAAAAATTCGCTCTCCCCGACCACAAGGGTATCGTCATGATGCACTGTCAGGTTGCCGGGTTCATCAATCCAGAGCGCCATTTCAGGATCGCCCAAAAGAGTCAGCTCGAAGCAAATCCAGCGATAGTCGTTGATCGCGTGCGCATCGGTGGCATATTGTAATTTGGACCCGGCTAACGCCACCCCCAGACGAGGCTCAAGATTCAGAAACACCTCGGAAAAGAACCCCTGATCGAACATATCCGAACTGCCGTATCCGGGGAAGGATGGGGTAAACCAGCCATACCTGGAATTTCCAATAAAAAAGCCACCCCCATTGGATGAGTTTACGAAGTGCTCCGCGATGCAGTCGTAATCTATGGCCGCGGGCCAACACCCTATTGAATATAAAATGCCGGTAAACTTCGGAGCGTTGCTCAAGCCATCGAAGTCCGAATTCCCAAGATAATCGGGACCGGTGGACAAAACATTATAATTAGCATGTCCACAATGATTGGTGATATTGAATCCCTGATTAAGAGAGTTAATCACCGCAGCCCTATTCAGGTTTCCTAAACTTGCATAGAGCCTGGTTACTGGATCGAAGCTTTCAGGAAGATACCTATCGATGATCATGTCTTTACCAATTCCCTCATCTGTTCGGGCATCCATATATTCTGCAAAGAATAAACCGCTAAGTTGATAGCCAAGAGTCGGAGTTCTGCTATGCGTAAATACCTTATTCACAAATCTTTCAGCCTGCAGAACGTTGCTCACCGGAGCCCTTCCTACAAAAACATCCGGGAACATGTCCAGGCTGTCCTCGGGTTCACCATACAAGCCATCGTCATCATAGTCCCAGGTGCCATCCAGATCCGAATAATACATATCACTGGGGATGTCCTCAGAATAGGTTTCAAAGTCAATCTTGGCGTAACGGCAGGGGACTATCGGAGTGTCACCACCAAGCAATACCCACACTAATCCGGAATCCTGATACGCTATTTTTAGATAGCTCCTGATTTTTTCCTGCAAGTCCCGTCCGGAATAGTTTGAGTTTATCCAGGATGTGGTTCTTATCACAGCAGGAATTCCCTTTTGAGTTTTCCAATCGGCTAAAGGCTGAAATGAGGAGACCAGCTCTCCGTTTGTGATGATCAAATATTCGAAGAACTCACCGGTAGGAAGTGCATAATTTGTGCTTTTGCCGATCTCTTCGGGGTTAGTTACTAAACCCTTAGAGAGTTCATCGTATGTCCATTGAGCCTTCTGACTGCGAAGAATGACCGGTGGAGGTTGCTCATCGGATTTTGTGATAAGATTAAATTCAATTTGATCGTAGAATTTCAACACACTCAAAGACGGCAGGTATTGAATGGGATAAACCCGCAACATGGCAATCTTTTGACCACCCAGAAGTCCCGTTCCCACATATTCCACTATATTTTTCGGGTAAGGCTCTGAGGAATTGTAAATCGAAGTTTTTGGTTGGACAAAGGAACCTATTTTGGCATCCTTTTTCGTAGGAACAGGAGGCTGAGCTGGATAGACCCGGAATGTCCCGGATAACTTTTGCACCTCAAAAGATGACAACTCAACGTCGATGACTCGGACATTACCAGGCAGAGCCACATAGATATTCCTTACCGGAAGAGCGGGCTCGCCAATTTTGTTCATAAAATGTGCGCCCGAAAGCTTGATCACATCGTAGCCGGATATCTTCTCAAAAGAAAGCTTCTCTTTGGAGAACGAAATTGTAGATGTGTGTTGATACGCATACACCTGGCTATCTATGGTGAAAGCAAGCACACATATTATAAGACCAGCCAGCATAAGTTTGAAATCATTAGATCTCATAACGTCTCCTTTGGTTTTGGGTTAAATTTCCAATATTTTCATCTGAGCCTGTATGCGTCAGGTCTTCTTTTCACTCTATTTTTAAGATAACACAAAAGTGAATTTTGTCAATATAGCATTTCAGTCCCATATTCTTGTCAAACGATAATTTGAAGAATAAAAAAGTGAATTTTTCGCTTGCGTCTATTCCTATAAGCGTTATATTTAGGCTAACTTAAAACAGGCGCAAATAGGAATGAAAACGGAATTTTAGATTTATAAACCATCCATCATCCAATGTCAGAGGAGGGGAAAATGCCTGAGGAGGAAATCGGAA
>JALHUP010000143.1 GCA_022866585.1 Candidatus Zixiibacteriota bacterium
GACACCCGGGAGCTGGACATCGAATTTCAGAAGAAGATAATTGTAGGCAAATTCATCGATCGCGAAAGACCTACTTTCTTGCAATCCTATAATCGTTGGTTAAAGCAGGTGCTGAAAGATAAATTCGTGCCATACGGAGGTGCTCATGCTGACTGAGGTTCGATTAACCGGCTATGGAGGACAGGGGATCATCCGCATGGGTTATCTGGTCGGCAAAGCCGCGGCGATTTTTGACGGAAAGCAGGCAACCATGACTCAAAGCTTTGGACCAGAGGCTCGGGGATCCGCCTGTAGCTCTCAGGTGATGGTATCTGATGGGAGGGTTTTGTATCCTTATGTCAACACCCCTCACATTGTTGTAGCTATGTCACAGGAAGGCTTTGCCAAGCACGGACGCAATATCGTTGATCAGGGAACTTTATTGATAGATGAGGATTTGGTAAAGCCAGACGAAATAAAGAAGGGGATCAAATTCTTCTCTATTCCTTCTACCCGCTTGGCTGAGGAGATGAAAGCAAAGATCGCCGCCAACATCGTCATGTTTGGCTTTTTCACCGCAGTTACCCAGCTGATCACAGAAGAGTCGGCCAAAAAGGCGATTAAGGACTCCTTCAAAGAGAAATTAATTGACATTAACTTGACGGCTTTCGACAAAGGATACCAATACGGAAAAGAGCTTTTGTCTGCCGGAGGCAGATCCGCCTCTGGCGGAAATAAGGCAGTTTAGAGTTAAGAGTATAGAGTTGAGAGTTAGGAGTCAACAGTTCGAAGTTCAAGATTAAGAATTTCGGAAGGTATCTGAATTTTGTTGCTAATTTTGGTTTTGGGGTGCTTTAAGTTCTTGATTCGTAACTTCTTTAGCTTTACATAGGACTAATTTAAGTTGTTGCATAAGCTAAAGATCTCAAAAATGGTAAAAATTGTTTAATACAATAAGTAAGTGTATAACTTAGGTTAAAAATGAAAAAGCATTCCTTTTCCATAATTATAATTTTTATGACTCTATTACTCATTTTCAATATGGAGTCTTATTCTTCAAATCGACCAATAAATATAAGTAAATTAAGAGAATTAATTTGTGAAGACGATACAAGCTGTAGTATCGATTGGGTTTGGATAGTTCAAGACCACCCATTTATTAGTGAGGGCAAAAACAAAGAGGCCTGATCCAAACTTTGGGCATGATATTAGTAAAACATGGCTTGTAGATTATTCAGAAGGCGAATACAGGCATTCACCAGATGAATACGAAAAAAATCAGTTTCTTGTTCTGGATGACCATTATTTAAATGAATGGTCAGGTCATTCTGTTTTTGTAGATGTAAACAAAAATACTTTCGAAGTAACTGAACAGCCGAGTCACAGAGGATATTATGGCCAATCTTTCAAGCTACAGCTTAGTCCACTAAAAATTTTGTCAGAAGGGGATTTTTTGGACCACCCAGCAGGAGGACCTGAAGTATATCCACCATTTTATGAATTTACTTGGGATTGGCTAAACTTCAGTGGTAAGGGGAAAAACATTTTGTATCATAATATGTATCATAAAGATGCAGGAGAATATCTTTTTTATGCTATTCCATATGTTCCTTTTGATAGCATAAAAAGTAATTGGGAAAAAATCACACTTGGGAATTGTTCACTTCACATAGGTTCTTCGAAAACTCCAGGATTTGCTCTCTATGGAGATTCAATCGGTCCCGAATTTAAGGTCCTTGTAATCTCAGATAATGAATTGCTCGTTGAAATACTTGAAACAGAATTTTTTGAGGGAGGAAATGACTGGCTAACAAGTGATCATTTAGAAATATGGCAAAGGAATAGCATTACCAAACCCGTATCCAATAGATCGTGTGAATCCACCGATTATTATCTTTATCAATGGGGGATAAGGCTCTTTGATGGAAAGGTTTTCGCGGCTCAAAATAATCCCAAAGAATTACCTGAGGTGCTTATCAATTGTGATAAGGAAAGACAGATAAAGCACGGATCGATAATATTAAAAATCAAGCTACCATATCCAATCGAGCGAGTAAGCTCTTTGTCCGTAAGCTATAGTAAATCTGAAAATGGAAAGAAAGTAAAATCTTTAATTTCAACAAGCCAACTTATTTTTAACAATTGTTATACCCTGAGTCTAGTAAATAAGATCGATCCTGGTATTGCAACATGTGATGTGTCAAATGACGAATTAATGGTTAAAGATACTTATGTATTTAAGCCATTCCTACCTATCATTGACTTAGTCAATCGTGATAATGGAATACTACCAAGCAGATCGAAATAGCATGTTTAGCCTTGCAATGCCGAGATTTAATGATTTACTATGATGTCATAATCATAGTGATAAGTTTAAGCAATCTATATAAGAATTTGGTAGCGTAACGATAAGTCGATGTCAAGAATTAATTCTCTCAAATGTTCATAGGTTTTTAATATATTGTAGCTTTCATTAAACAAGGTTAATTTTAGGAGGTTTTGTTGAAAAAGAAAGGTGCTTTGGTTATCGGAGGGGGGGTAGCCGGGATTCAAGCCGCTTTGGATTTAGCAGATTCCGATTTCCAAGTTTATCTGGTTGAAAAATCCCCTACTCTGGGGGGAAGGATGGCTCAGATAGATAAAACCTTCCCCAGCATGGACTGTGCCATCTGAATTTTGGGCCCGCGCATGCTGGATGCCGGTCGGCATCCCAACATCGAAGTTTTGACTTATTCAGAGGTGGTTAGAGTTGAAGGGGAGAAGGATAACTTTTCGGTCACGGTCAGGAAAAATTCAAGGTTTGTGGATGAAAAATCCTGCGTAGGCTGTGGCGATTGTGCTAAGGTGTGCCCGGTCATAGTCCCCAATCTTTTCGACTTGGGCATGGGAGCCAGAAAAGCCATCTTTTCTCCATTCCCTCAAGCCTCACCCCGCACCTATGTGATTGACCGGGATGCATGTCTGAACAAGACCATCCTGGTTTGTGAAAACTGTGCCCGGACATGCAAGCCCAAATGTATCGATTTCGATATGCCTCCTCAGGAGAAAGAATTGGAGGTGGGCGCCATTGTAGTAGCTACTGGTTTTGACGAATACGATCCGCGAGCTTTGACCAATTACGGGTATGCCCGGTATGAGA
>JALHUP010000144.1 GCA_022866585.1 Candidatus Zixiibacteriota bacterium
TCCGGTGGAGGATGGATCGAAATTCGGATGCTGATGCACGATGTCCGTTCCAAAAGCGATGTGCACGGTTACGGGAATTCTCAATTTAAAGGCATTTGCCAAAAGACTGTATTTTCGGAATTTGGCTTTAAGCTCCCAAATCTTTTTACCGATTGCTTCTCCCAGACCCATATTCTCTTTCTGCGCAAGCAAGGAAATCTGATTGAAAATTTCTGCCGTCTCTTTCGCCATGCCAAAGGAGCCATCTTGGATGCTTCTTTCCACCTCTTCGGAGGTCTTCCCCCACAAGGCTATCTCGAAATCGTGAATGGCTCCAGCTCCGTTGGTTGCCAAGAGGGAAATAAAACCATTTTGCATCAAATCGATCAATACCGGCGAAAGCCCGCATTTTATCACATGCGCGCCGAACATGAAGATAATCGGTTTTCCCCTGCGCTTGGCTTTGGCAATAGAATTTAATAGTTTTCTGAAATCATCAGCTTTCAAACATTTTGGCAAACTCTCCAAGAAACTGCTGATATCGGACTCAGAGCTGAGGGGCTTTCCAAAGTTTTTAATCTGGGTTTTTCTGGGGCTTCTTTTTATCGAATATGTTTTTACCTTTTTTAAATCTATCCTACCGTAGTGTGTCATTGACAGACCTTTTACAGGTTAATTTTTATGATTTCCACCTATAAATGGCTAAAGACGGATTTTAGGCGTAAGCCTTTTATGACTATTACAAGAGACCTCTAAAAAAGCATCTGAATAAGACGGGCTGAGAACCCGCCCTACGCGTGGGGGCTACGCCAAGATGGCTTATCCCGCGTAGGCGGGGCTCCCAGCCCCGCATGAATGAACTTTTTAGAGCTATTATAAACTCCTTTCTCCTTAGGGAAACATCAAGCATTTAATATTTTCCCACTTCCCCTAACTTGTAGTTTGTCAACTCGGTGGAGATGGACCCGATCATTACCTTGCTTTTCATCAAAACCGGCATTTTAATCTCATCATCGGTGAGCCAAACGGTCAAGCTCCCTTTTTGCTGAAATATTCCAGAGGCTCTTAAGATTGGCTCCACCACCACACAATCGAAACTTCCGGCAGGCACTTTCACTTTTTCTTTTCTTAATACTTTAACCTCGAGAGGATAATTTTTCTTATCCGCATGATTATCGACAAAGATAGATTGTCCCACCTTTAAATCCTGGGTTCGGACGAAATAAAAAGCGGATAGGACGTCCTGAACGTAGGCTGGGACCGAAAATGTGTCCTGACTGTTGTGGTATATGGCTAAGTGATTTTCTTGGTCGAACAACGTGGAGATATCCGCCTTGAATTTCCCCTCCCGGAGATGTTTATCAAAGCGAAGGGAATAAAGCTCGTGAACATCCATCAAGGATTCCACCTTATCATCCACTTTGAAAAAGACAGAGAAGAATTTATTTGATTGGGCGGTGGAGATGATATGATAACATTTCTTTCCGGCAAATTTCACGATCTCGGGTATCTCCATCACTGCGGTTCCGGCTTTAATCATCCCATATCCCACGGAGAATTCAAGCCTCTCCCCCACTCCGAAGGCTCGATTTGTAACTACCCTTTTTAACTCCTCTTTCTTAAGTGGCGGTATCTTTATTTCTATTTGGGGAGGCTCTGGTGGAATCTCAATCTCACCTTTAATTAAAGTATCAGAAGCCACTTTGCCTGAGTCAGTTTTGTTGCTGGGTATCCCCGTCAAAGGTGAGGAAACGCTACCTGTATCCGCACCCTGGGCCCATTTATCGCCAAGCAGTATGGAGAAGAACATGATAATTGAAAAGAAAATGACTTTAAATGAGGCTGGATACGAAATTTTTGATTTCATTAACAACATGAAGATTGATTTTTGAAATTCTTTTTACCCGCTTTTCTGATTAACTCGGGGAATATTCTTCTTATCTCTTTCTCTATCTCCCAAAAGCACTGATTGTAATCATCCATGCTCCCGCCGATAGGGTCTTTAATATACGAAAGGTCTGGGCTTTTATTTTCATTTTCCGTAATAGAGAGATCCTCACCCGACGGATGGCAGGCGGGCACCTCTGGCAGAGAGGCAGGATGGTGGTGAGGAAAAGCCTTCAAAAGGTAAGTTTTCTCCAATGCTTTTTCGTTCATCGTTCGGATTTGTTCCAAATGCTCATTCGACATGGCTAAAATTAAATCTGCCTTTCTTAGAATTTGTTTGTTCAATTGATGCGAGCGGTGTTGGGTTAAATCCACGTTTTGGGCTTTAGCTACCTCTATGGCGAACAAGGAGGGGAAAGCCCCATCCAGGCTGGAGGTTCCGGCGGACCCGACCTCGAAGTTGTCGAGTTTATTTTCCTTGAGCATCTTTTTCAAAATGCCCTCTGCCATGGGACTTCGACAGCTGTTGCCGGTGCAAACAAATAAAACTTTAAATTTTTCTTTATCCTTTTCCATCAGCGATTATGGCCAACAAAAAATAGAAATAATCTCTGTCTAAAACGAACTGTCAACCACCTCATCCGAGTCAAATGACCTTCGGGATAGTTGACCCACTAAACTATCCCAAGAAGAGAGTTTCGTATTTCTTCAAAACTCTAACTCCGTCCTATTATCAAGCTCTCGTTAGATAAAAACTCTTTACCTGTTCCATCAATTTTGTGCACAATCTGGTCTTTCGGATCAAATTGGGAATATCGTTGGGCGAAAGAAATCCCTCATTGGTGATTACCTCCTGACAATAAGAGAGGGGGATCTCCTCGTAATATGGGTTTTCCACCTTCACATTTGAAAGCTCAAAATCCAAAACCTCTTTGGGATCACCCCCAACCGTAGGCTTGGGCCGCCAGGCATCAGAGATGAATTTGCTTCTTTCACAGGCAACATAAAGAGGGATTTTATGCTCAAAGGAAAGGAGGCAAAGATATTTAGTTCCCACCTTATTGACAAAGGTGGTCTCTGAGATAGAATCCGCTCCCACCAAAAACAAAGTTGCCTCTTTGGCAAAAATCCCCATAGCCGCATCCGTTATCAAAGTCACCGGTATTTCCGCATTCCCTAAGAATTTCGCCAAAAGCCTGCCTTCAAACATGGGTCTGGATTCGCAGGCGATCACCTCAAATTTTTTCCCCTCCTCCTTTGCCTTCTTTAAAATGGACAATATCGAGCCGGAGGAGCTGAAGGTCAAGACCTTTGAGCCTTTCTCAATTAAAACTTCTCCGTGTTTGGCGATCTTTTGCATGGAGTTCAAGGAGTTGTAACAAAACTCCTCTGCCTTTTCCTTGGTAGACTCACAAAGCTCTTCTACGGATAAGATGGGCAGAAGTTCTTCTATATGATACAGGATGGAATTTGCCAAATTGAAGACCGAAGCCATGTATGGTTGAGCTGAAACCAGATCAACTCCTAATTTTAAAAGCCTATCGAAATATTCCTCTTTAGAAGAAACCTTGACCTCGGAGGAGAAATCAGCAAAAGCGGAGCAAGCTTTTCGAGAAACCTCAGATGCTCCGGAGACATGATCATTTTTTATTTCCACCACTAAATCGGTATACATTAGACCTTCCTCTTGGCAGAAAGCCTATTGCTTTGTCAATTAAATAACATTGCATCCTCGTCCCACCGAGTGCGGGACGCATTTTGGGTTTCGTGTTAAAAGGTTACGGTTTAGATTCACTACGCTCACTACAAGTCGGTTAGGTATCGTCTAAAAAGTCATCGTCAGTCGTCGATCGTGTAAAATACGATGGACCAAACCGACAGACGCCCTACGATACGTGGCCAAAACCCAAGCCCACAACAATAGACATAGAAATGCGTATGCATTCATACGAATCTTATTTTGTAGATAGAGCACTATTTACGCCAAAACAGGACATTGTTCCGCCGGATCAATTTTCCGGATTCTTATCCTGAATCCAGCTTAAGGGTATTTTTAAAATGCAGTTTGGCAAATCCATTCAAGGCCTCTTTTCCGAATTTGGCTACAAGCTTTCTGGCCGCATCATCTACTAAGGGTGAGGCGCCTTTGGGAAGATCAAATCCACATTCTTCGGAGAGTTTCTCCATCCTCCTTAAGAATTCCGCCCTGGCCGAAATCGAAGCGGCCGCCACAGCCAGGTCTTTTTCCGCATGGGGCATCTGCTCGAGAACTATCTTTTTACCCGACTCCAAAAGTGCATTTTTGATGAAAAGCTCATTGCCAAACTGATCGGAGACCGCCCTTGTGCAGTTAACCCGCATCAAGATGTTCTCTATCACCCGCGCATGTCCCCAGGCTAACATGCGGTTTAAATTTTTCATCTTCAGGTAAAGAAGGTTATATTTCTCCGGACCAATCACCACCACCGAATAGATGCAGTTCGAGCGTATCTTGAAGTCTAAATCCCGGATCACTCCATCAGAAATTTTTTTACTATCTCTGACCTTTAAGCTCTCCAACAGAGACTTTGTTTTTGAGTCCACATATACTCCCCCGATCACTAATGGACCAAAATAGTCCCCTTTACCGGATTCATCCGTTCCAATCCATCCGGAGGGGGATGAGGGATGACGAATGATTGATGACGAATTAGGCATGACTAATCAAAAATTATTCACCCGGTTCAACCCACAGACGCAGGAGAAATTTAAACTCTTCTCGGGACTGTTACTAAACTATTTTCCCTATGGGTTTCGTTAAAAAAAGTTTCGGTTGCGGTTACGTATCGTTTATCGTAATGTCGTTGTCGTTTATCGTGTTAAGATCAAAAAACGAAACCGACATCCGAAACCGATACCTGGCCGAAACCCAAACCGATGAACGACAAACAGACTTAAGCAACAGACCTTCTCTCACTGCAAACTGACCACTGATCACTGACCACTGGCTTTAGGCTCTTTCTATATATTCACTGGTTCGGGTATCTATCTTCACATACTCCCCTTCATTTACAAACAATGGCACCTTTACCACCAAGCCAGTCTCCAGGGTTGCATTTTTGGTGATATTGGTAACCGAGTCGCCTTTTATGGCTGGCTCAGTGGAGACGATCTTCAAAATCACCGAAGCAGGAATATCCACGCTCACCGGCTGCCCCTCAAAGAACGTTACTTTATATTGTTTGTTCTCCATCAGATACCATTTGTAGTCACCCAGCTGCTCATCGGTCAAACTTGTCTGTTCGTAAGTTTTGGTGTCCATGAAATAATATTCCTTCTCGCCGGAGTAAAGATATTGCATGGTCTTCTCCTCAAAATCCGGCTCCTCGAATGTCTCTCCCGCGGAAAAAGTCCTTTCCAGAACTGCACCGGTCTTGATATTTTTCAGCTTGGTTCTTACGAAAGCTCTCCTCTGAGCGGTTCGAGCATGTTGAAAATCGACGATATAATAAATGTCCCCTTCCAATTTTATCTTTAATCCCTTTCGAAAGTCGGTTGTAGAAAACATCAAAACCCTCCGCCATTTTTAAAAATTTCTAAAAAAACGGTAAAGTTTCAGTCTACGTTCTTATACAGAGTTTTTAATATAATAAAATATCGGCACAAAGCAACAGATAGTTTGAGTGCCCTTTTAAAAAAATTGCTTAGGAGGATTGGTTATAATAAATTACGTGTAGACACCCATACAGGTGCCAAGGTATGAAGGGCGTGTTGAAAAAATGGTTTTCGGAGTGCGAAAGCTTGTCGGAGCGAAGCGGAGATCCCGCTTTGCGGGGCTTTCGCGATTTTTTGAAATTTAGAAGTTCTTATGTCACACTACTTAGACTCTGAGGAAAACCGCACCCCGCCAAAGGCGGGATTACCAACGAGGAGGTTTATTATTTAAAAGGGAGGGTCAGCCCCCGTCCCCGTAGAGCTGACCTGGTCCCACTTACCGCGGGATTATCTCCCTTTTTGTTTTCAAACATGGAAATCCACTGATTTAAAACTTCCCATTAGCCTTTCCGTCAATTTTTCAATCCCACAAAATCCTCAAAATTATCCTCAGTTCAATTGTCGCTAAATAAAATATCGTCCATGCGTATGACAGAGTATGTCAGTAATAGTAAAATTTTTTATAAAAAATCCGTAATTTTTTCTATAAAGAATAATTTCGAAATGATAGTTCAGAAACGATTTTTAATTTTTGAAGGAATTTTTGAACGGGAGACAAAAGTTGAAGAGGAGGGTTCATCTCCGATTCAGTCGCTTCAGAATATTGATAGGAATAAGAATCTTAAGGGCTTAGTAAAGTTGGCGTTTTTTGGGGGTTAGTTTATTCCTATACTCATCCCATTTCACAGTATATTCTGCTCAAGTTCTCTGCCGTTTTTCTCATCTTTTCTTTCAGCTCTTTTGGCTCCAAAACCTCTGCATTCTCGCCAAAACCCAAAATCCATCGGGAGATTTCTTCTATGCCATTAACCTTTACCTCATAAATTAAGGAACCGTCCTTCGATTTGGAGATTTGCTCGGAAGGATGGTGTTGCCCTGATTCTACGACAAAAGCCCCAATTCCTTTAAATTTGATTTTAACTATAACCGGATCGCCTTGATAAATCTCCCAACTGTCTTTAAAGAAAGTGGATATGGAAAAGTTAGGCTTCATTTCAAAGCTTTTGTCCAAAATAGTAACCTTCTTTATCCGATTGAGCCGGAAGATTCTCATCTGGTCTCGCAGGTGGCAGAACCCAATAAGATACCAGGCATGCTTTCGGAAAATTAAACTGTAAGGATCAATTTGGCGAGTGGTCAGTCCTGTTTCCAGAGATTCATACTCTATTTCCAGGCTCTTTTTGTTTAATACGCACTGCTCGATCAGCTTAAATATCAAGGAGAGCTTAGAAAAATCGGAGGTTGACTTGATGCTTATTTTTAGCGGTTCTTCAATTTTATCTATATCTTTTTTTAAGGTTGGGCTCAAATTTGCCTCGATTTTAGCCAAAACCGACTTGGCCTGCTTCCTCAAAGGACTGTTCTCCATGAGGACCGAGGAGGAGAGGCTCATTTTTAATAGAAGATAATCTTCAAAAGTGAAATTTAAAGGGGGCAAAAAGGCATCCGACAATAAACGGTAGCCGTTGTCAAAATATATAGGGATGTTGCCAGAGGAAAGAGCTATGACGTCGCGATAGATGGTTCTTTCCGAAACCTCACACTCCCCGGCTAAATCGGAAGCTTTGAGCCCCTGCCTTGCTCTTAGCAGATTTAATATATGAAGCAATCTGTCATATTTGGACATTTTTTCCCCTTTCTTGTGAAACTAAAAGAACTTGGTTTTGAGAAGAAGGAGATAACAGCAAACTTCTTCCAGTAGTAACTCTTTGTTTTTGGGGACGGATTTTTTTCGGCTTTTGATCTTACGCAGGCGATTTCCCCCTTTTCAACGAAGTTTGAATTCTCGATCCATGAGAACCGATTCTCCATTTTAAGCAATTCTTCTCACGGCTAAACGATCAAAAGCTTGGCAAGAATTATAAGGGTTTCTATCTCTTTGTCAATACTTTTTTAATTCTTTGTCAACGCAAATCAAAAATGTCAGTTTTTTTGCAAATTTAAAATGTCAGTAGTTGATAGTTACAAGCTCATTTTCTTTTTGTTCTATAAGGGGTTGGAGGTATTTGATTCTTCGTTTTGATATGGGTTTATGTTTCAGCTTTTTGTCCTGGTAAAAGATATGAACGGAACCATCCAGATATTCATGCACCTCCACCTTAGCTTTGAAAAAGCTTAACCGATATTCATTGGGCAGGATCTGAAAAGTCTTTCCCTGATAACTAATTGTATTATCCCCAGCCACCGTCCTTTCCTCTTTTAAACAGAAAACATCCTTTAAGCTTAACCCTTTTGGTAAAGGTCTATAGGCAGAACCAGGCTCTTTGGCTGGGCGGGCGAACATCCGATTATGTTTGGGAATAAACTTCTCTGTTAAATAACGGTTGGCTTCCTCTTGGGTGGAGATGTTATATAACCTGAGCTCCGAACAAAGTCTATCCTGGAGTACCCCGAACTTCCTCTCCACCCTCCCCTTGGCTTGAGGTGAATAGGCGTAGATCATCCTTACTCCTAATTCCTCTAAGACTCTGGCAAATTGGGTGGAAGGATATTCTCCTTTAAGTTGATACTCCATACTTTGGTGGCGGGTAGTCTTAAAGTTAGAGCCACGATCCACATATACACTCAAAGGGATCCCTCTTCTCTGAACAATACTCTTAAAAACTTCCATCTTCTGCCTTACCCCATCGGTTAACACAAACTTAGCCCCCGCCACCTTGCCGGTAGTATCATCCACACCCCCGATTAAATAAAGCTTAGGACCTCTCCCCTCCAGTCTCAAGACACAGAATTCGTGCCAATCGTGATCCGAAGTGTCAAATTGAACCATCTGACCCTCTCTGGAACAAGGTTCTCTCCACTCCCGGTGCTTGGGATATCTTCTCTGCTTGGCATAAGAGCCCTTCTCCAATAAGATCCCGCCTTTGGCGGGATTCCCTCGAAACCCTCATTCTCTCCTGGTTATTCAAAAACTCTGTCATATGGGTAAGGTTAAAACCTCTATATTTGGTCTTATAGAGATGATCTATCTTATCCTTTATCTTCTCCGTAAGCCAACGAGGAGTATGCTTACCCTTGCTCTTATGGATTATCCCTCCGGCTCCTTCCCTCTCCACCCGTGCCTTTATCCGATATATCTGCCGCTGGCTCAATCCCAAAATCTCAGCCGCCTCTCTAACCTTAAGGTAACCCTCCTTTACCTCTGAAATTACCTTATACCTATGTGCTTCTTTCGTCGTCAGGTTTACCACTCTTCTCATCCGTATGGATGATTATAACCTGACATTTCCTATTTGCAAACTACTGACATTATTATATTGCAATGACAAATCACTTTTTTTTCTTGACAAAAGGTCCAAAGGTTCTTAAATTACATTGTTAAAGGGTAAATAAGAAAATTAGAAGAGAAGATTGGGTTTTTAAGTCTAATTTTTCATTGGATGACTGGTTGATTTCTCTCCTTTGTTTCCGCCATAGGCGGGCAGACGCCCGCCCGTAAGCGAAGCCGAAGGGAAGGAGGTAGCCTATGGAGGAAGTAAAATCCATGAACTATGAACCATTAACCATAAACCATTAATAAGGAGGTGAAATCCTAAAAATCTCTGTTATTAATTCCTTCCAACGGTAACTTTTAAAAATGAAAGGAGAAGAAGATGCATTTAAAAACTTCTCATAGCTATTTGAGGTTTTGGGTTCCCCTAATTTTGGTTTTACTACTTTTTGGAGTTCTAACCGCCGCCTCGGATAAAAAAGCCATAAGGTTCAAAGAGCTTCCCGTGCCGGGGGAGATTTCAACTTTATCCATTTTATCTCCCACCCGGGACACGATTTTTTATGACAACGATACAGCCTTATATGTAATTACCAATTCCAATACCTGGGTCGGGGTGAGGTTCACTCCGCTTCATCATTTTGACCTTGAAACCATCTATTTTGGAATTTTGAATCAATATAACAATACTACCAATGGCTGTAGTTTGTATGTGGTAGCTGATAATGGTGCGGGACGACCAAACTGGCCCTCAGGCAAATTGGCTGGTTTCTGGGTAGCGCCCCCTGTTCCGGATAGGGTCTGGATACAGGTAGACCTCTCTTCTCCCATCAGGTTTTCGGCTAATGAAAATTTTCACATAATCTATGGACCGGCTCCGGGAGGGGCTTATCCGGGACCAGGCTGGTGGGGTCTTCTTGACTCAGACAGCACCACCACGCAAAGAAGCTATGTGTCTCTGGATAACCGAGTAAACTGGCTTACCATTACATTTGCAGATGCCTTTATCCGGGCTGGGGGAGTCTACTTCACCACGCCACCCGATTTTTTCCTTTCAGCCGTTGCTGGATCCTATGCGCCATGGGGAATGGCTCAAGCCCTAGCCATTACTTCTGATGGGCACGTGTATTTCTTTCAGAGCGAGTTGGACTCGCCCGATGTAGACTCGATCTTCGCTCTCCTTGCCCCCTTAGAGCTACGAGCGATTTACGATACGGTCATGGCGGTGGGCTTCTTTAGCCTGGATACCTTGTATGACAGCGGTGAGGTAGATGGATCAGGTATCTTGCTCCACATTACCGCTTCGGGGACGGAGCATGCGGTCCAGGCCAAAAACATCGCGGTCCCCGAGGTTAATCGAATCGTATGGACCCTCAACGCAATCCTTCAGCCCTTCGGGATCGAGTTGGATTACGGAGAGTTGACCGGTAAGGAGGGAAGATAGCCATGAAAGTGAAGTATCTTAATCCCCGATTGACCCACCTTCTTTTTATGCTCGGCCTCTCGATCTTTCTTTTTGCAAAAGCGGTGTTTGCCGTCGAGGATTATGCAGTTACCGTCAAAAGAGACGCAGACGGGTGCACTGTCCATGTCATTTTCCAGATTGTCCTCTACCAGATTAACCCCGCAAATGGACTACCTGAGAATGTGCCTGCTGGTGATGTGACCAACGTACAAAATGCCCTGAATGCCTGCTTGGGAGGTCTCATCTGCGCCATTCCGTGTGTCCGGCCCCCAAACTGCAAGGTGGACGTTAAAGCAGAGGTGAAGAACTGGTCGGATGTTCCCGCGGCGGACAAGGATAAATACGCCAAGGTAGAGATGAAGGACTACGACGTGCACAAAATCTCTAAGAGCAGGATAGGCAAACCCAACGGTCAGAACGGCAGCGGGATATGGCGGAGAGGGGGACCGAATCTGTTCTATATGTTTTGCCACGAGACCTTGCATCTTGCTGGACTTCCTGACCGCTATTGCGGCTTGCAGCGCGAAATTGTGCGGATAGATGATGCACCTGGGTGGTGTTGGTCACCTCCATTCGTGGACGGCGAACCCAATTGTAAGCCAGGGACACCCGATCCTTGTGATTGTGTATTCATGCCGGGTAAGCCCCGTTGCACAAAACCTTGTGTTGGGTATGAAGATGATGCTATGGCGCAACCTGGGGGTTGGTTTAAACCCAAGCATATCCTCGACATAGTGAATCTGGCGGCAGTGGCGGATCCTGCGCTTAATACATGCCCGGAAGTTCCTTGTTGCCCCGGCCCTTGCGACACTCCTCACGAGCGCATTTGGGGAGGCTTGCCCCCTTCATACTACTGCTGGGGAAACCCGAGCAGATATGGGGATCGCTTCCTCAACGAGAGTTTCAATATGCCACCAGACCAACGTGGACGTTTGGACAAAATCGAGATCGCTTTCAAGCTAACTGGAAGCACCGGAACTCCGGATCCTGATCTGTATGTATGGCTCTCCGATGGGCTTTATCCTCGGGATGATAATCCACCCTCTCAGGCCATAGGCCACTTCCATATCCCCTATGATTCCATACTCTGGGATACCAGCTATACCGTAGTCGAGACCTGGGAGCAGGGTATTGTGTTCAATCCGGGTGAGCAGTTCCATATTGGTTATGCCCACGCTTATACCCCAGGCGACTCCTTGCTCGTCCTGAGTGATGATGGAGCCAACAACTCTAACCGCAGTGTGGAGTGGGCATTACCCGGTCAGTGGGGCACTATCCTTGATGATTGGGGCTACGGTGTCGACTTTTTCATCAATGCGATGATCTGCCCCTACACACCTTATGTATGTGGGGATTGTAATGGGGATAGTGTAATCAACGCGGCTGATGTGGTTTATCTCATCAACTACCTATTTATTGAAGGACCTGGCCCAGATCCCTTGTGCATAGCGGATGTTAACCATGATGGTCAGGTGAACGCTGCGGATGTGGTCTACTTGATTAACTACTTGTTCATCCAGGGTCCTGCACCATCCCCAGACTGTTGCGCAAGAAAAAAGATTGAAAAGGATTCATCGCAGATCAGAAGTGCTCCCCGTAACTTTCCCAAATCCCCTGGAGATTTGGAGCGGATTGAGTGATTTGAAAAATGCTAAACCTCATGATGAGAAAGTAAACATTTCTCATTGAGAGCGCATTTTTTACCTCCGCCTCGACGCAAATCGAGGCGGGGGTATTTTTTAATTCATTTAAAGTTTGAAATAAGCTAAAAATTAAAGACGATTCCATTTAAAAAATTTTACAGGAAGTTTTTTTACTTTCTTCTTGACAAGAAGGAGAAGATGTATATTTTGATATAAAAATGTGGCGCTCCCGACGGTGTCGGGATCAAAAGGGAAAACGGTGAAAATCCGTTACAGCCCCGCTACTGTGAAGGGCTACGAAAGTTGATTTGGGCCACTGTCCTGTCCCGCCAAAGGCGGGACGGTTCATGGTTCA
>JALHUP010000145.1 GCA_022866585.1 Candidatus Zixiibacteriota bacterium
AAGAGGTAATATATGATACTAAATTTTCTTTGGATTTAGAACACTTTCTCCCCACCTTCTCTAAGCAGACTTTTATGACCGGAATACATTTAAGAGGAATGACCACAGATGAGGAGTCAGACGATCCATCTGGGTCAGTTCCTTTTCCTGAGCAGTTCAAGTTGGGCGGAATAAACAGTCTCAGGGGGCATAGAGAAGAGGAATTTTCAGGCACCAAAGTAGCATGGACAAATCTGGAATACAGATTTTTGTGGAGCTCCGACTCAAGATTTTTCGTCTTCGCAGATTACGGATACTTTTTCAGGCAAGCCCGATCAATCGAAGAAAAAATCTTAAGAAACATTTCCGGCAAAAAACTGGGATATGGATTTGGCATAAGGATAGACTCTAGGGCCGGGCTTTTTGGAATCGATTATGGCATAGGAGAAAAAGATAGATTCAGCGAAGGTAAAATCCATTTTGGGATAGTCAACAGGTTTTAAAACTTCTTGGAGTGTCAAGCTTTAGCTTGACCCAAAATACCCATCATCGGTCTGGAAAGGAGTTAAGACGTCAGCCTTTTAAAATCCTTACGGATTAACTCCTTCTTTGGATCGATCCCTTAATATGAATAAAATACTCACATATCTCAAACTGACTCGTCCCCAGAACAATCTGATCGCGGCTTTATCTGTTTTGGTGGGAGCTTTAGTCTCAGGAGAAATAGAATATTGGGGGGCGGTAGCTTTTGCTTGCATTTCAGCTTTTTTCATCTCCGGGGGAGGCAACTGTCTTAACGATTTCTTTGATGTGGAAATTGATAAAATCAATAAGCCCTTTCGTCCCCTTCCTAAAGGAGAAATCTCCCGAAGATCCGCTCTTTGGTTGTCCATGTCTCTTTTTTTGGTGGGTTTTGGGTTGAGTCTTTTTATAAAACCTTTAAGCCTGGTGATTGCGATTGTGGCTATCATACTTTTGATCTTCTATAATCATACTTTAAAAAGAAAGCTTTTTTGGGGCAACTTCACGGTCAGTTTTGTGTCAGCTTTGGCTTTCATCTACGGGGGGATCACCACCAGGGATTTCAAACTCTCATTGATCCCCGCTGTTTTTGCTTTTCTATTTCATCTGGGCCGAGAGGTGATTAAAGATATGGAGGATTTGAAAGGGGATTCTCTTTTAAAAGTTTTGAGTCTGCCTAATAAATTTGGGATTAACTTCTCCCTATCATTCATCACCTGCATCTTCTCACTTTTGATGATATTGACTTTCTTCCCCTATATTTTCGACATCTTCTCATGGTTTTATTTGGTTTCAGTGATTTTGGGAGTTGATCTGGTTCTGATCTATGTGATCTGGTCGATGTGGAACGACCCTTCTAATTTCAATCTACATAGATTGAGCACCATTTTGAAGATCGACATGCTTTTAGGCTTAGCCGCTATTTATTTAGGAAAATTTTAGTTGTTGGTTGGGGCAGGAGTTCAACTCCTGCTCCAACTCAGAGGTGGTACCCTCGTATTGATCGGGCAGGGATTCAACCCATTGGTGTCCCCAAAATTGTCTTTATGGTTCAATCGCTTAGCAAAGTAGCACAAAATCAACGTGCAGTTCCCAGCCACTTTAGTGGCGTAAGCTCCAACACCTGACTAAAGTCAGTTAGAACAATAACAAGGTTTTTGCTATCTCTAAATCTCGAGGACACTACTGGGTTCAACCCCCACCCGAACCAGGTGTGCCTTTACTCCGCCAACCGGGATTTTTCTCTCCTTCAAAAAAAGCAAAAAAAATTGTTGACAAAATAAAAACGGTATCGTATACTTTCTCAAAATTTAGCCAGAGGAAAGGTATATTTAAGTGTTATTAAAAATTGTAACATAAAACCTTAAGTAAACAAAGGAGGTGAAGGAGGAAAAAATATTGAAGGAAGAGTATTGGGTTTCCTTATTAACCTTTAACCAAAACGAGAGGAGGGAAATTTCATGAAAAAGCTGATTATCGTTTTCACCATCGTGGCTTTCTGCGGAAGCACCGCATATGCGATGGATATGTCTAAACATATCGGCTTCGGTGCCTGGGCCGGCGGTATCATGCCCATAAACGGAAAAGTCAACACAGAGGATAAACTGTCGGACTTCATAGGCATGTATGCATTTCCTGCAGCAGAGATAAAATATGTGATCATAGACAAGGTGGCGGTAGCCGCTAATTTCGGCTATGGCTACATGCCCATTAAGAAGGATAAAAGGCCGCCGGAGTTGAAGGATCAGACCCCGGCTTTGAATATGCCTTATTTTAGCTTAAACGGCATCTACAACTTTGGGCCTATGATGAAGGCTGAAAATAACAAACTCAATCCCTTCGTCACCGCAGGCGCAGGCATGTATATGTGGTATTTCTCTAAAAACGAAAGAACCGATAAGCTTCCTGCTCCTGCAAAGCCAGAGGAGGAGTTCAAAGCATCCAGCCTGGGGATCAACTTTGGTGCTGGGGCGGAATACTTCGCCATGGAAAAGCTTGCCGTCTTCGGAAGATTGAACTACCACATGGTAATGATGAAGAACAAGGACAAATTCGGAGAGGACTTTGGCAATCAGGGCTTCTTGACCTTTGGCGTCGGAGTGACATATTATTTGCCCATCAAGAAGGCTGAGTGATGAAAAGAATTCTGTGACACCCCATCCGGTGTAACTGTTTTTCCATACCTCTGGAGTGGTTTAATTAATGAGAAGGGATGGTTGGATTTTCCATTGTTTTCCATTGCTCGGGCGGGGGGTGAACCTCCGCCCGACCGAGAAAAATCCTCACGTAGGTGGGAAATCCAACCTACAAACAACAAAGGAGGTGATAAGTCAAATAGAAATAGAAGTTTTTTAGGCTGATAGATTTCAAATTGTAAACTTTTAAAAATGAGGGATAAAAAATGAAAAAGGTATCTTTGATAATCATGATTTTATTAGCAGTATCATTTGTTCCGCTGAATTTTGCTTTCTCACAGGGAGAGAAAACAGCCAAAGGAAGAATTGAATTGGGTGGGAGTATTTCTTTTACTAACACCTCTTATAAGGATGCTTATTCCATAAGAGAGATATCGCTTATGCCCAGAATTGGGTACTTTGTGATCCCTAAGCTGGCACT
>JALHUP010000146.1 GCA_022866585.1 Candidatus Zixiibacteriota bacterium
TCCCCACAAGGATGCTCCGGGGTAGGATTGTCATACACCTTAGCCGCCCAGGTGGCATTGGTCTCAAAATCAGAAAAATTTAAACCGGCATAAAATCTATCCGGCTTTTCCATGTTGGGGTCTTTTGCCAGATTAGTAGGATCCACATGGAAATTGTCCCCGGCAATGTAGCCGATGGTGATCAGAAGCGACTCCCCGGGACCAATTTCATCAAAGGGTCCAAAAGATAAAAGATAACGAGTATCAAACCCATCGGCCAGAGTACCACACATATCCGTATTGACCGGAAGCCAGCTCTCATCCGGATGCAAGTTAGGCCAGACGCAGGAATATATCTGGTCATAATCAAATTCCCCATTAGACATCATGAAATATTTGGAGACGTCCCCTCCCGGAGTGCCTAAAACATTATCCGGAAAATTGTTGCCGCTTCCATAAGGGTTCATCTTTTCCCAAATCTTCTGGTTCTCCGCCCTCCAGGGACCCCAATCTCTTGGAGATCCGCTTTGATTGGAGATAAACCAGTTGAATGAATATTTAAGTCCTGGCTTGGGGGATCTCACCACCCTGGTCCCGGTTACCCCGATGGGACTCTTAGTGGAGAAAACTGTGGCTCCTGCCCCTCCGTCCTTCTCCCCATGCCCATCGTTATCCGCAATCCAGGCTAAGTTAACCGTATCGTAACAATCTCCCTTGGGAGATGTGACCACATGCTTGAAACCGCAAATGTCATCCTGGGCACCATATTGTCCATATGGATTTTCGTCTTTGTGCCCGACATCCGCATCCACATATAGACCCAAATACATGTCTCTTATTTTCTTAAACCCTATATTTTTTATGGTAAAGTCGATCAACACAAAATCCTCAGCATATTCATAACTCCAGGAATAGCTTTTCTGGGTAATCTGGACATTCAAGGGGAAATGTTTTCGGTTATCCCAGCTATCGCGCTGCTGTGGCGACAGGGGAACATCAGCCGAGGTATCAGTGTAAACCGCAATTATGTCTTGTTCCGAGAGAGCGTTCTGAGAATAACATTTAGAGCCGGGTCTGGTGGTTTTTTCCTCAATGGCACCCTTTGGGGAAGGACCATCCGGGAACAACTCATGAACCCACTGCCATCCATCGCATCCCACCGTAACATATTGTTTATCATCCACTATGGCTCCTATCCAGAACCCTCCCCAAAACAGATATTCTATACGCGATCCAGCCGGATACTCGGCTGAAGGGGCAAGAACTTCCTTATCCGGATTAGGGTTAAAACATCCCCCCACCGATTCTTTTAAATCATACAGGAGATGTCCCTGCCCGTTTCCGAAAAATCCCCAATTGGTCATGCAAATGTTCAGAAGTCCTACCCGATGAACCCTTTGTTGCACGTTAGGATAGACGGCAGAAAGTTTATGGGGAACGTCCTGAGCATAGTTTTGTTCGGACTCCGTTTTTTGTTTCTCATATGGCTTAGTAATGCCAAGACTTGTGTTTGAATCTACCAAATCAACGGTGATAACAAATCCTGCAATGAACAACCACATTAAAATTATCTCTTTTGTCACTCTTTTCATGATTCATCTGCAAAAAAAGAAACCATAGATTTCTAAAAAGAAGAATTTTCTAGTGATTGTGAATTAAGGAATTTTTGACTTTTGTGAACTTCACCTCTTAGCAACTCTTCTTGTTATTTCCACCTCACCGCCGAATCGTTCGTCCTCGGCTCAATAAGATGACATACATATAAGCAAAGAAAAATAAAAAGTCAATGAATTATTCAAGAGAAGACAAAAAAAATATGAACCGGGGTTCATATTCTGAAAAAATTGAAGATATTACATGAAAACCTAATTCTCCAATCAGGCCAGGACAGGCATCTTTATGTCATATTTCTTCATTTTGTTTCGCAAGGTGGCCTCAGGGATGCCCAGAAGTTTGGCGGCTCTCAGTTTTATCCAGTTAGCTTGGCTCAGAGCTTGAAGGATCTCCTTCTTTTCAAATTCTTCCACTTTTTTAAATAAAGAGACATCGGTTTTCACCCCAGAGCGCATATCATCGGGAGAATAAAGTCGGTCAGATTTTCCCCCCGCTAAAGGCGAAGGAATTTCATATGAGAATTGATGGAATCTTTCAGATAACAGCGCGGAAGGATCGCCATTTGAAGGACCGGCTTGGGCTAAGATCACCATCCTTTTCAGCTCATTTTCAAGCTCTCTTACATTTCCGGGCCAACTGTATTCTGAGAATCTTTTCACCACTTCTTTTGTGGTGAAATCTTTCAGGTTTCCCGTTTTAATCCCATATTCTCTTAAAAAATGCCTGACCAGAAGAGGGATATCCTCTTTTCTTTGTTTGAGCGGA